>JANXZP010000202.1 GCA_025355485.1 Pseudomonadota bacterium | reverse complement strand
CAAGCAAAATCCAGACCAAGCACGTCACCCCGAAGAATCTGGAGCACTTCCTCGGAGTGCGTCGCCACGATTTCGGCCGCGCCGAAGAGCACAACGAAATCGGCCTGGTCACCGGGCTTGCATGGACGGAAGTCGGTGGTGAACTGCTGCAGGTCGAGGCCACGCTGGTGCCGGGCAAGGGCCAGATGATCCTCACCGGCAAACTCGGCGAAGTGATGCAGGAATCGGTGAAGGCCGCGCATTCTGTCGTGCGCGCGCGCGCCGAATCGCTGGGACTGGATCCGGATTTCCACCAGAAACTCGACTTCCACCTGCACGTGCCCGAAGGCGCGACGCCGAAGGACGGCCCGAGCGCCGGCATCGCGATGGCCACTGCGTTGGTATCCGCATTGTCGAAAGTGCCGGTGCGCGCCGATGTCGCGATGACCGGCGAGATCACTTTGCGCGGTCGCGTGCTGCCGATTGGCGGATTGAAGGAGAAATTGCTGGCGGCGCTGCGCGGCGGCATCCACACCGTGATCATCCCCGAGGAAAACCGCAAGGATCTCGTCGAGATTCCGCGCAACGTCACCCAGGGCATGAAGATCCTTCCGGTGCGCTGGATCGACGAAGTCCTCGACATCGCACTCGAACGGCCGCTGACGCCTCGTTCGGCGCCGTCTGGTACAGCCGATGGCAACGAAGCGGAAAAGTCCGGCGGCAAGTCAGACGCGATCACGACACACTGAAATGCCGGATCGGCATTGCCGCAAATCAACGGGCTTCCAGAGATTTCAAGCACGTGCGGTTCAAACGTGTCAATCGGCATGAAAGCATGCATCGCTGGAAACCGCGTCGTTCCTCGCTTTGACGTGTTGCGCACCACTACAGGCGCTGGTATAAATCGTTTCGTCCGCAGCGCGCCGACATGAAGTGTGCGCTGCGGCACAGGTCGATCGGACATGCAGGGGAGTTCGGCATGTCTGGATTGAAACGAATCGCGGGTCCTACTTGCCCAGGGAGTTACTAATGAACAAGGCTGATTTCATCGCTTCGGTTGCTGATTCCGCCGAACTGTCCAAGGCCGACGCCGGCCGCGCCGTCGATGCGATGGTGGAAACCGTCACCAAGGCCCTCAAGAAAGGCGACACCGTGACGCTGGTGGGCTTCGGCACTTTCTCGATCCGCAAGCGCGCTGCGCGCACCGGTCGCAATCCGCGCACTGGCGACACCATCAAGATCAAGGCCTCGAAGAATCCGGCGTTCAAGGCTGGCAAGGCCCTCAAGGATGCCGTAAACTAAGCGGCAAGCTAGTTTCCTCGACGAGAAGTCCGGTCTTTCTGGCCGGACTTTTCCGATGCGGATTCTTCCGCGCAAGCCCGGTCGGTTCCGGCCGGATTTCGCGACAACCCAGCTTCAGCGAAAGCCGGCTTTTGCGACCTTGGCGGAAACTGGTTTCAATGAAACCCGGGTGCTTAGCTCAGCGGTAGAGCGTCGCCTTTACACGGCGAGGGTCGGGGGTTCGAAACCCTCAGCACCCACCACGCGTCCGTGATGCAGCCTGTTGCGACGATTCGCGCATTTCGTGTGCGGATGGAACCAGTCGACAAGCCGCCCGGTTCGAACAACGCTTTCAAATGCGGAGTGGTAGTTCAGTTGGTTAGAATGCTGGCCTGTCACGCCGGAGGTCGCGGGTTCGAGTCCCGTCCACTCCGCCACTTGTACCGGGGCGCCGCAAGGCGCCCTTGCTTTTTCAAAGCTCGCGACGCCGCAAGGCGCCCTTGCTTTTTTGAGGGTCGGGTCGCCGCAACGCGCCCATGCTTTGTGCGCGGCGCGAAGCCGGATGTTCCGGCCGCACGCTGCGCGCGGTAACCTACGCAATTCGCCCGGCCGCCGGGCAACGCATACGGGTCAAGCCAACATGCTGCAGAAAATTCGTGAAATGGCCTCCGGCTGGATGGCCAAGGTCCTCCTAGTCGTGATCATCGTCACCTTCGCCTTGTGGGGCATCAACGGTTATTTCTCGGGGCAGACCGACACCTACGCTGCGCGCATCACGCTCAGGGCCGGCTGGTTAGGCACCGGTATCGGCGCGAAGTACAAGGACATCACGGCCGAGCAATTCCGCAGGAAATTCGATCAGGAGCGCCAACGCCAGCGTGCGGAACTTGGCGCGCGTTTCGACGCAGCCAAGTTTGACACGATCGCCAACAAGCGCGAGGTCATGGACCAGGTCGTGCAGCGCGAATTGCTGATCGCCGCCGCCGCGCGCGATGGGCTGGCGGTATCCGACGGTGAGCTCGCCAAGGCGATCGCTGCGATGCCCGCGTTCCAGGTCGAAGGGAAGTTCGATCCGTTGCGTTACAAGGAACTGCTGGCAGGACAGAATCCTCCGATGTCCGCGCCGCAATACGAGGCGACAGTTCGCGAAGACATGCAAGTGCGGACGCTGCCAGCCGAACTGGTGTCGTCCGGCATCACCAGCGACAACGACATCGACGAGTTCGTCCGCCTCAAGGGCCAGAAGCGCGACCTGCGCTACTTGGACATCACCGTCCACGACGATGCGGCGGCGCCCACCGATGCCGAGCTGCAGGCCTGGTACACGGCGCACACCGCCGACTACCGCACGCAGGAACAAGTCACGCTCGAATATCTCGAACTCGATGCGGCCTCCATCCAGGCGCCGACGAGCATCGACGACGCAACCCTGCACCAGCGCTACGACGAACAGAAGAACCGCTATATCGAGCCCGAACAGCGGCTGGCCTCGCACATCCTGCTCAACGTGCCAACGGGTGCGAATGCGGCGACGGAGAAGGCCGTGCAGGCGAAAGCCGTCGCGCTGGTCGCGCAGGCGCGTGCGCCCGGCGCGGATTTCGCGGCGCTCGCGCGCGCGAACTCACAGGACGAAGGCTCGAAGAATCTCGGCGGCGACCTGGGCTGGTTGACCCAGAAAGTCATTGAGCAGAAGGCGTTCGCGTCTGCACTCTACGCACTGAAACCTGGAACCATCAGCGACCCGGTACGCAGCAACGAAGGCTGGCACGTGATCCAGTTGCGTGATGTGCGGCCTGGCCGGCAGATCCCGTTCGAGACCGTGCGCGCCGAGCTTGAGAAGAACGAGCTCAAGGATGCGCGCGAGAAACTCTACAGCGACCGCTCCGGCAAACTCGTCGACCTTACCCTCAAGGATTCGACCTCGCTCGTGCCGGTCGCGCGCGAGCTCGGCATGACCATCCAGAAAACTCCGCTCATCACGCGCGCGGGCGGCACCGGCATCGCCGCAGATCCGAACGTGTTGAAAGCGGCGTTCTCGGCGTCGGTGCTTGAGGACGGCAATACCAGCGATCCGATCGAGATCGGCAAGAACCACGATCACATGGTGGTGGTCCGCGTCGCCCAGCACCTGCCGGTCAAGACCCTGCCGCTCGCGCAAATGCGCGAGCGCGTGCTCGCTGATGTGCAGGCCGATCGACGCGCGAAAGCCGCGAAGTCCCAGGCCGATACACTGTTCGCGCGCACCGCGAAGGGCGAATCGCTGGACGCACTGATCGGTGCGGGCAACATACTGGTCGTGCCGGCGGTGACGCGCGATGCGACGATGCTCGCGCAACCGGTGATCGACGTCGCCTTCCGCCTGCCGCGCCCGATAACGGGCAAACCGCCGCAGACCGGACTCGCGCAGATCGCCCCCGATCACTACGCGCTGGTCGAGGTCACCCAGGTCGTCGATGGCGATCCAAAGACGCTGGATCCGACCATCCGCGCCAGCCTGCGCCAGCAGTTCGCCGAAGCGCGCGCAGCGGTGGAAACGCGCGCCTTCCTCGATGCGCTCAAGCGCGTGTTTCCGGTGAAGATTGCGGAAGACCGGTTGTAGTCAGTGCGGACGGGTTGAGGTCGCGTCGACCCGTCGCTACTCACTCGCGACTAAACTCGGCATCCATGCCTCGCTCCGCCCTACGCTCTGACCGCCATGGATGGCGGAAATGCCGAAAATGCAGGAGCACTTTTCGGCCTGCTACGGGCGCTGGAGTGCACAGGCGATGACGTTAAGTCATCGCCTAATCGCTTACTCTAGCCCGCTCATGCCGAGGATGTTGTAGCCGGCATCAACGAAGGTCACCTCGCCGGTGATACCGGCGGCCAGATCCGAGCACAGGAAAGCGGCGACGTTGCCGACTTCCTCGGTGGTGACGTTGCGCCGCAGCGGTGCGTTGTGTTCGACGTGGTCGAGCATCTTGCGGATGTTGCCGACGCCTGCCGCAGCGAGCGTCTTGATCGGCCCGGCGGAAATCGCATTCACGCGCGTGCCTTCCGGGCCGAGGTTGTAGGCGAGATAGCGCACGCTTGATTCGAGGCTGGCTTTCGCCATGCCCATGACGTTGTAGTTCGCCAGCGCACGATCGGCGCCGAGATAGGTCAGCGTCAGCAGGGCGCCGTTGCGGCCTTGCATCAGCGGGCGCGCGGCTTTGGCGAGCGCCGGGAAACTGTAGGCGGAAATGTCGTGCGCGATCGCGAAATTTTCGCGCGTCAGGCCGTCAAGGAATCCGCCGCTCAGCGCTTCGCCCGGCGCAAATCCGATCGAATGCACGAGGATGTCCAACCCGTCCCATTGCTTGCCGAGCTCCACGAACAAAGCGGCGATCTGTTCGTCGTTGCCGACATCGCAGGGCAGCACGATGCTCGAACCGAACGTACTCGCGGCTTCCTCGACGCGTGATTTCAGCTTGTCGTTGACGTAGGTGAACGCAAGCTCGGCGCCTTCGCGGTGCATCGCACTGGCGATGCCGTAGGCGATCGATCGCTGGTTGAGTACGCCGGTGATCAGCGCGCGTTTGCCGTGCAGGAAACTCATGTTGCCTCCGCAATCGAATCGATCAGGCCGTATCGGCGATGGCTTAGTTTGAACGCTGGGAACTCAGGGCGCCAGTTTCAGTTTCATTCCGGCCTTGAGTTCGACATGCCGGCCCAGATGATTCCACTTGCGCAGCCGATTGATGTCGAGGTGATAGCGCCTTGCGATCGAGGCCAGTGTCTCGCCATGCGCGACGGTATGGGTGCGCGCAGTGCGTTTGAGTGCCTCCGAATCGACGGGCGCGTCATTCACTGCGCTGGCGCTAATATCGATCGCGTTCGGCGCTGCGGTATCGGTGGTCGCGGTCTGGGCCGATGGATTCCCCCAGCGCGGCCGCGTACTCGCAGGCACCAGCAACGTGCGCGGCGCGCCCGCCACCACGCGGCCATTGCGATAGCCGCGGTTGAATGCCTTCAACTGATCCGCATCGGTGCCGAGTCGTCGCGCGAGTTCGTCCAGCGATGAAATATCCGCCGGCATCGTGTACGGCACCCAATGCGTGACCGGTGCGGTCGCGAGCAAAGGGATCGCTTGCCGTTCGGGTTCGGCGAGCAGGCAGGTCAGCGCGCGCAGTTTCGACACATATTCGTAGGTCGTGGTCGACAGTCCTTCGGGGCGACGGTAGCTCTGGTGGCCGACGCTGCGCTGGCGCAATTCGTCCGGCGACATCGTATGCATCACCCGGTATTCGCCGGAGTTGTAGGCCATCGCGGTAAGCCGCCAGTCATTGAACATCGCGTGCAACTTGTCGAGGTAAGTCAGCGCGGCCCGGGTCGAATCCAGACCCGAGAGTCGGCCGTCGTAACCGTTGATCACCGTCGCGCCGTTGTTGCGCGCGGTTTCGGCGATGATCTGCCACATCCCGGCCGCGCCGAAGCTGTGCGCATCGGTGCGATACCAGCTTTCGACGATCGGGACCAGTGCGAACTCGCCGGGCAGCTTGCGTTTTTCGAGCTCATCCAGCACGACCAGCATCATCGGCAGCGTAGCCTGCACTTCGTCGGCGAAATGCTGCGGATAGCCGGCGTACTTGTGCCGCCAGCGCGTGTTGTTGGGGCCGACGATGCAGGTCGGCGTGCTCAGCCTTGCGCGCAGGCGATCGAGCACTTCGCCACTGGTCAACACATCGCCCTCGACCGGCAGCGGCGCATTCGATGGCGGCGTGATCGGCGCGGAGATTTCCGGCGGCAGATCCGAGACGATGATCGGCGAACCCGACGGTAGTGGAACCGGCTCGGAAACCGGACCGGCATCGGCGGGCGAGGCACGCGTCGCGCCGGTGGTTTGACAGCCAGCCAGCGCCAGCATCGCTGCTGCGATCAGTGTTGCAAGCACATGTCGACGCCATGCGCGGATCATGCGCGGAATCCGTCTTTCCAGAGTCGCAGTGCGGTGAAAACCTGCACGCGATCGGCGCAGGGCTCGCCAAGATGCCGTTCGATCGCGGTGCGAACGCTGGGCATATCCACGCGCAGGAATGGATTGCAGGCGATCTCGCTGGCGATCGAACTGGGAACGCTAGCCTGGCCGGCATCGCGCAAGGCGCGCACGTCGCGCAAGCGATCCTGCAATGCGACGTTGTCCGGTTCGATCACGCTCGCGAACACGCCGTTCGCCAATGTGTATTCGTGGCCGCAGCAAACCTGCGTTTCGGGCGGAAGAGATTTTAGGCGATCCAGCGATGCGAGCATCTGCCCCGGCGTGCCCTCGAACATGCGTCCGCAGCCAAGGCTGAACAGGGTGTCGCCGCAGAACACCATGCCGTTGCCGATGAACGCGATATGCGAGCGCGTATGACCGTGGACTTCGATCGTTGCGAACTGCAGGCCAAGTTCGGGAATGCTGAAACGATCGCTGTCGCCAACGCGATGGGTCGCGCAGGTGATGCGCGGATCGGCCGGCGCAAAACAGGGCACATCGAAACTGCGCAGCAAGCCCTCGGCGCCGCCTATATGGTCGGGATGGTGGTGGGTCAGCAGGATCGCGACCGGACGCAGGCCATCGTTGATCGCAGCGAAGACCGGCGCTGCGTCGCCCGGATCGACCACGATCGCCTGGCCATCGGCGTTGGCCAATGTCCAGATGTAGTTGTCCTCGAATGCAGGGATTGCGCTTAGCTTCAACATGAAGGGTGACCCCGGCGACTGATTCCCGCAAAATCAGCACCATGCCCGCTCTGCAATCCTCCCGTCAACCTGCTAGCCATGCCGAGTCGACCCTCGCCGACGAGCGCATGCGCGCGTTGCTGCGGCGTTGCCATCGCGATTCGACGCCCGATGTGACGCGCTGCAGCGGCCGTTACGGGCTGTTCGTGCAGCCGCATGCGGACGACGGTTATGTGATCGCGGCACCGAACCTGCACACGCGCCTGCGCCTGCAGCGCGATGGCGATGGTTTCAGCGGTGATCTGCGTTGCAGCGAATCGGCAATCCCGCTGGCCGACGACAGCCTCGCGCTGATCTTCATGGCCTGCGCATTCGAGGCCGCGCGCGATGCGGTCGGTCTGGCCGCCGAATGCGCGCGTTTGCTGGAACCCGAAGGCACGCTGCTCGTGCTCGGCCTGAATCCATGGAGCCCGGCGCACCTGCGCTGGATGTTCGGCGGCCTGCGCGTGTGGTCGCCAGATGCACTGCGCGCGCTGTTGACCGGACTCGGGCTGGAGATCATGGGCTGCCGTTATCTGGGCGCGCGTTGGTCGGCGGGCGAGATGTCGGCGGTGGACGTCGGCGCCGTGCAAATCGCGGGGTCGCCGCTGCGCAGCGGATTCCTGCTGGAGGCGCGTCGGCGCGATCCGGGCATGACACCGCTGCGCGTGCAGTCGGCGAAAGTGCGCTTCGGCACCGGAGCGCGCGCCGGATCCGCGCGGATGCGGATCGATCGATGAAAACTGACGTGATGAAATCCGGTGTGATCAAACCCGATGCGATGAAGTCGGACGTGATCAAACCCGACGTGACCAAATCCGTGGAAATCCACACCGATGGCGCCTGCCTTGGCAATCCCGGTCCGGGCGGATGGGGCGCGCTGCTGCGCTTCGCGGGCCGCGAACGCGAACTCTCCGGCGGCGATCCGGCGACTACCAACAACCGGATGGAATTGATGGCCGCGATCATGGCGCTCGAAGCACTCACCGAGCCATGCATGGTCGTCCTGCACACCGATTCGAAATACGTGCAGCAGGGCATCGCCGAATGGATGCCGTAGTGGCTGCGCAGTGGCTGGAAAACCAGCGGCGGCCAGGCAGTGAAGAACCGCGACCTGTGGGAACGCCTGCATGCCGCCGCGGCGCGCCATCGCGTACAGTGGCGCTGGGTGAAAGGCCACGCCGGGCATCCCGAAAATGAGCGCGTCGATGCACTGGCGCGCGATGCTGCGGTGCGAGCGAAGAATGGAGTGATCGAATGACGCGACAGGTCGTGCTGGATACCGAAACCACCGGCCTGTCGTGGGAGAAGGGCAATCGCGTGGTCGAGATCGGCTGCGTGGAGCTTGTGCAGCGACGCCCGACCGGCCGCCATTTCCAGCGTTACCTCAACCCCGATCGTGAGATCGAACCGGGCGCGCAGGAAGTCACTGGGCTCACCCTCGAATTCCTCGCCGACAAGCCGCGCTTCGGCGAAGTCGTCGGCGAATTCCTCGCCTTCATCGACGGCGCCGAACTGATCATCCACAACGCCGCATTCGACGTGGGTTTCCTCGACAACGAACTGGCCCTGCTCGATGCCGGCCATGCGCGCCTGCGCGAGCGCTGCACGGTGCTCGACACGCTGGAACTCGCTCGGCAGCGATTCCCCGGCCAGCGCAACAGCCTTGACGCGCTGTGCAAGCGGCTCGGCGTGGACAACACCCAGCGCACCCTGCATGGCGCGCTGCTCGACGCGCAACTGCTCGCCGAGGCCTACCTGCACCTGACCGCGGGGCAGGGCGATCTTGGCTTCGATATTGCGATGCCGGGCCAGAACCTGGCCGCGCGGCCTGACGCCAACGCCATGCACGCGCTGCGTCGCATCGTGCATGCCGACGTTACCGAACGCGCCCTGCATGCCGATCGCCTCGCGCGCATCGCCGCAGCGAGCGGCGGCCGCTGCCTGTGGCCCGAGGAAACCGCGTGAGCACACGGGACGTGTACGAACGAACACTCTCGCGCGCGACGCGCATTTTCGGCATCATCGTCGTCGGGGTTCGCGCGCCACGGGGTCTTCAGTGAGTTCATCCTCCACCGTCCTGCTGCATTCGGTCGATATCGCGATCCCGGGATACAAGATCCTGCGGCCGATCGGCGAGGGCGGCATGGCGTCGGTGTTCCTCGCCGTGCAGGAATCGCTCGACCGTGAAGTCGCGCTGAAGGTGATGGCGCCGGCGCTGGCGGCGAACTCCGAGTTCACCGAGCGCTTCCTCAAGGAAGGCCGGATCACCGCGAAGCTGCAGCACCAGAACCTAGTGACGGTGTACGACATCGGCACGCACGCGGGCGTGTATTACCTCGCCGCCGAATACATACCCGGCGGAACCCTGAAGGAACGCATCACCGAAGGCGGGCTGAGCGTCGGCGAGATCCTCGACATCATGGTCGAGATGGCGCGCGGGCTGGATTTCGCCCACCAGAAAGGCTTCGTCCATCGCGACGTCAAGCCCGGCAACATTCTGTTCCGCAAGGATGGCAGCGTGGTGCTCGCCGATTTCGGCATCGCCAAGGCGATGGACAACAGCTCGAGTTCCACCGTCGCCGGCGCATCGATCGGCACTCCCGACTACATGAGCCCCGAGCAGGCGCGCGCCGAGCCGGTGGACGGCCGCTCCGATTTGTACAGCCTCGGCACGGTGTTGTACGAAATGCTGATGGGCGCGCCGCCGTACCAGGCCGCCGATCCGTTCACCGTTGCGTTGATGCACGTGACCCAGCCGATCCCGCAGTTGCCCGCCGAGTTCGCATGGCTGCAGCCGCTGATCGATCGCACGATGAACAAGCAGCCGGCCGAGCGCGTGCAGACCGGCACCCAACTCGCCGAGGAAATCCATCAGTTGCTCACGAAGTCGCCCGAGGGTGCGGCGACGCTGAGCAAGGTCGCATCCAAGGGCCAGGCCCGCATCAGCAGCACGACCACCGGACGTGGCGCGACGGTACAACGCACCCGCGTGATCCACGGCGACGCGGCGTTGCCGCGCTGGCTATGGCCGGCGGTTGCGGCGGTGGTGATCGGGATTGGAGTGGGCTTGTATTTCCTGCTGCGGACTCCGACGCCGCCACTGGCCCAGGTTCTTTCGACAGGGATGCAACCGGCGGCGGCAGTTGGGGCTAACGATCCTGCCAGCAATGGCACCAGCGTCACTGCGTCCAACGTTATTCAGCCCAAGACCATCGAGGAACAGTACGGCGGTGATGTGCAATCGAATCTCGATCAGGCCGATGCATTCGTAAAACACGGCACAGTGCCTCCGGATCTCGGGCGCAACCTAGTCGATCAGACAGGCCCGAATGCGCTTGACCTATACAACAAGGTGCTCGCCATTAATCCCAACAATCAGCAAGCCAAGCAAGGCAAGAAGCAGATCGCGGCCTTCTACCAGAACTTTGCACAGAAGGCTTGTGACAAGCAGATGTATGGCTTCTGCAAGACAAACGCCGAGAATGGATTGCTCGCCGATCCCGACAATGCAAAGCTCAAGTCACTTCAGAAAAGCGCTGACGACGCCTCACGCGGCATCACGCCATCCGGCAATTGAGATTCAGTCCGTCGATCCGTTCGCGCGCAATAGGTGCGAGAGATTCTGTAGCGACGTTAAAGCTGCCTGACCAGCAACACCGTCACGTTGTCGCTGCCGCCGCCGTCGAGTGCTGCGGCGACCAGGTGGTCGACGCATTCCTGCGCGGAATAATTCGACTGGGTGAGGATGCGGCCGATCGCGGCGTTGTCGACTTCCTCGGTCAGTCCGTCACTGCATAGCAATAGCTGCATGCCAGGACGCAGTTCGCCGGTGATGCTCTCGACTTTCAGGTTCTGCGGATCGGTCACGCCGAGCGCCTGCGTCACCACGTTGCGGTGCGGATGGCTGCGCGCCTGTTCGGCGGTGATCGCGCCCTGGTCGATCAGTTCCTGCACGTAGGAGTGATCCTGCGAGAGCTGGCAAAGTTGACCATTCCACAAATACACGCGACTGTCGCCGACCCACGCGACCTCGAACTTGTTGCCGTCCAGCCGCGCCGCCGCGACCGTGGTGCCCATCGGCAGGCCTTCGGTGCGCAGCTTCGAGTGGCGGATGATTTCCTCGTCGGCGATGCGGATCGAGTCGACCAACGATTTGCCGTCGCGCACGTTGTTCACGATCGCCTCGCGCGCGACCGCGCTGGCGACTTCGCCGAATTCGTGGCCGCCCATGCCGTCGGCGACCAGCCACAGGCCGAGGCCGGCGTCGCCGTAGTAGGTGTCCTCGTTGAGCTCGCGGCGCAGACCGACGTGGCTGAGGTGGCCGAATTCGATCATGGGGCGAGCCCGCCGGGCGGGGTGGAATGGATCGATACGGTCATCTGCGGGCCATGATGCTTGGGCTGCGGCCGATTACGCAAGCCCGACGCGCCCGGCTGTCGTCCCGGACGCGCCGGACATCGGCGCAGCGCCCCTCGCGGTTGGGAAAACGCATCGCTCATCAGAACTCCATCCGGAAGCCGAGGGTCAGGTTGTTCTGGGTGACGCCGCTGAGTCCCAGGGTTTTTTCGTAGTAGAAGAAGCCCGAACGCCCGTGGGTGAACACGAACGACATGCCGAGGCCGAGCCGGAAGAAATCAGTGTCGATCGAGTCGCCAGCGATTCGGATCGGGGTCGCGGTCGGATCCTGCAGGAAATGCGCGGTGACGCTGTCCGGGCTATTCTCGAACTCGTGCTCCCACTCGATTTCGGCGTGTGGCATCATCACGCCCCAGTTCTGGCTGGATGCGAAATTGACCTCCGCGCCGAGCACACTGGCGACCGCTTTCACATCGCGGCTCTGCACCGCCAAGCCTAGGCCGCTGCCGGACTGGCTGGACTGCAAGGTTTCCTGGTAACCGTCGAAATTGGTGCGCGTCCAGGTGCCGCGGGCATACGGCCCGAACGACCACGGCCCTTTCGAGAAATCGCGTCCGACCGTCAACGCGCCAGCGAGCGTGTTGCCGCCGGAACTGGACGTAGCGGTCTGGTTCACCGAGGTCGTGCCGGTACTGGAGGACAACGTGTAGATGATCCGGCGGTTGATGTCGTAGGTGTTGCTGCCCCATGTCAGCACGCCGTCCATGTACCAGTTGTCCTGGCGGAACAGGCTCGAATATGCCGACAGGCTCCAGCCGTGGGTGTCGAGGCCGCCGCCGACGTTGTCCACGCTGCTCGAGTATTTCGCGTAACCGGCGCTGACGCCGAACAGCATGTGGTCGTTGTAGCGGTAATCGACGCCGGCGGTGATGCCATTGGTATGGAATCCGTAGCCGGGCGTCGCCTGGCGCGGATCGGCCGAACCCTGGCCGAAGCTGCCGGAGACGAAGAAGCCCCAGCGATCGAATTCGGAACCGACTTCTTGCTTGTTGTCGTTGGCTGCGGCATTGGAGAAACCGAGCAGCGCGTCGCCGTACCTGCCGATCGGCAGGGTGCCATCGGGCGTGGTGAACGACAGTCCGCCGAAGTGCCGACCGCCGCCACTGCGCAGCGCGGCGATGCGCGCCTTGATGTTGTCGAACTGCGCGGTGGCGACCTGGATGCCTGCGTTGGTTTGCAGCAACGCGTTGTGCGGCAGCATCTGGTCGAGCGCCTCGCGCACCTGGGCCGGGTTCGCTCCGGTCGCTGCCGACAGCGCCTGGCATTGCCGCAGCAGATCCTGTTGGGCTGGTGTCGGCGAGGGCAATGCGGAGAGCGCAGGGCAGGCGTTGTCGAGTGCGGTCGCGGTCGCGACCTGCGACGGCGTGAGGCCGCCGATGGTCGCCAGGCCGCCGTTCAAGGCGAACGTGACGGGACCGGCGGCGGGCGAGGCAGACGACGCGGACACGGATGCTGCGCCCGCAGCCTGCACGGTCGCCGTGTTGGTCGCGCGGCCGTTGACGTCGGTCAGCGAGGTCGCGTTGGTCACATGCGCGTTGGTGCCGCTCCAGTTGATCGTCGCATTCGCGACCGGCAGGCCATTGTTCATCAATTGCACGACCAATGGTGCCGAGGTCGTGTTGATCGGCAACGTCTGGTTGTTGCCCGACACGATGGTCAGTGCGGGCGGCACGACTACGTTGGTCGCGAAGGCGGTGAACGACGCATTCGGCGTGCAGTCACCACCATTACCCCTAATGCAGGCAAATACAGCGACCGGACCGGCCGTGGATGGGAGGACGAGCTGGGTGCTGGCCTCGCCCTGCGCATC
>JANXZP010000199.1 GCA_025355485.1 Pseudomonadota bacterium | reverse complement strand
CAGGGCCACGTCGCGTATCCGGGTCGCGCGCGCAATCCGATCCACCTGGCGATGCCGGCGCTGAGCGAACTCGCCGCGCGGCGCTGGGACGATGGCTATGCGCTGGACACCGCGAATCCGTTCCCGCCGAGCAGCCTGCAGATTTCCAACATCCATTCCGGCACCGGCGCGAACAACGTGATTCCCGGCGCGTGCGAGGTCGTGTTCAACATCCGCTACAACCCGACCTGGAGTGCGGCCGATCTCGAACGCGAAGTGCACGCGATCCTCGACGCGCACGGACTGGACTACGCGATCGCATGGCATCGCGGCGGCGAACCGTTCCTGACGCACGAAGGACGCTTGCGCGCGGTCGTGCGCGACGTGCTCAGCGAACATTGCGGCATCGTGCCGGAAGAAAGCACCGGTGGCGGCACATCGGACGCGCGCTTCATTGCGCCGCTCGGCGCCAAGGTGATCGAGCTCGGTCCGGTCAACGCGAGCATCCACAAGGTCGACGAGCGCGTCGCGCTGGACGAACTCGAACGCTTGCCGACGATTTTCCACGCGATCGCCGAGCGTTTGCTATCGAATGGGGGCGTCGTTTCCTAATCGCGCTCCGGCCGCGCTTGCAGCGGCGGCAAACCCTGGCGCTTGCGGATCGAATCGCGCCATTGCACTTCGCGACGCTCCATCGCGTGTCCGATGTTCTCGGAGATACGCTTGCGGAAATCGGCGGTCATGCGGAACGACCTCGCCGTTTTCGCCGTCGTCCCGAGGACGGTGCGCGCGAACAGGTTGAACACTGCCGTCACCGAAGTCGCTGGCGCCGAGAACACATCGGTGCGGTTGTTGAGGTTGCCGCTATTTGTGATCACGAAGAACGGCTCGAACACGTTGCTCATGCTCGACAATCCCTGGTAGTCGCCGACGAACAGCCCGAGCGCGTTCGGCGCGGTGTCCAGGTCGAACGGCCCGGCGATCGCGCCCTCGTGCCATGTGACCGCGTCGGTGGAATGCGCGAGCCAGAGAATCGTTGGCAACGTGGCGGGATCGGTCGTGTTGTTGCGGAAGTCGTAGTACATCACCGCGATCGTGCCGTCCGGGCGCACGTGTACGCCCGGTTCGAAGGCTTCGACCGTCGGGTCGCCGTTGAGCCTCGCCGGCGCGGTCCAGCTCAGCCCGCCGTCGCTGGAGCGTGAAATAGCGATCGCGTCGCGTACACCGTTGCTGAAACGCGCATCGGCCCAGACCGTGAACAAGCTGCCGTTCGGACTCGCCGCGATCTGTGGAAGGATCGCGCCATCGCGCACCATCGTGCCGGTTTCCGGATCGCGCGCGCCCACCGGCAACAGGTCGGCGATCTTGATCGGCGCCGACCAGGTCACGCCGTGGTCGGTAGAGCGGATGATTTCGGCAGCAGAAGTTTGGTTATTGCCAATGGTGGTGATCAGGGTGAACAGATCGATGAGGGTGCCGTTGGGCAGCACCACGATTTCGTTGCCGAGGGTCTGCTGTTGCGCGCCGCCATCGAAGATCGCATGCGCGGTTCCCCAGGTCGCGCCGCTGTCGGTGCTGCGCGCGAAATACGCCGGGCCGCCGCCGCCGGGCGGTAACCGATCCCAGACCGCGTACACGAGCCCCGGATTCGTTGGATCGGCGGTGATCGCTTCCTTGTCGTTGAAGAACGACGAGCCATCGAGGATCAGCGTCGCCGGATTGCTCCACGTATGTCCGCCATCGAGCGAACGGCTTGCGAGTACTGCGCCCGACGACCCCGCTGCCTGGATGCCGCCATTGAACGAGATCGAGATCGCATACACGATGCCGGTCGGCCCGATGCTCACCCACGGATCGGATGCGCGCGGCCAGTCGCCGCCATTGCTCGAATTGCCGCCGGCGCAGCGCGAAAACGGAATAGGTGCGCGGGTCCACGTCCTGCCGGCATCGTTCGACACGGCGCTCATCAGGCCGTGCGCGCCGCCGTCGGACCAGCGATCCTGCTGCCATACGCCGACCACGTGATTGGAATTCTGCGGATCCACCGCGACGTAGGGCTCGACTTCGGCGTTCTCGTACAGCGTGCCGGTCGCGGCGACACCGTCGCAGCCGACCGCGAACGGTGATGCCGCCGAGACCATGAACAACGGATCGGCGATCGGCGGCGGCGGAGGTGGCGGTGGGGGAGGTGGCGGCGGAGCTGGTGGAGCACTCGCAGTGCCGCCGCCTCCACCGCCGCAGCCCGGAAGACCCGTAGCGAGTGAGAACATCAAGCCGATCGCGATGATGCGCGTGATGGAGTGCGACGTTTTCATGGCGCGGCCTGCGTGGGTAGGGTCATGGCGAGAGTAGCGAAGTCGTCGCGCTTGCGCATCTGTCGCCGCGTTCAGTGTGACGGCACCAGGCGCAGTGTGTGCGTGGCCTTGCCGGGCAGGAACGGCATCGGCTCGCCGCGCACCCATGCTTCGTGACCAGCGCCCCAGAACGGCGACAGCGGATTGCCGCTCTGGCCTCCGGGCATTTCGATGAATCCATCGGCCTCGTGGCCGGGCGAGACGACCATGCGTTCGGACGCGCCGAAATCCGGTGCGGCGACGCGCGGCATGTTGGAATCGCCGGGCAGTTGATCGGCAGGCATGCACAGGAAACGTTTCAGAAACGAAGGCATCGCGCCAGCGAGCGGATGGCAGATCTCCGCCGTGTT
>JANXZP010000194.1 GCA_025355485.1 Pseudomonadota bacterium | reverse complement strand
CAGCGCGCCACCGAGGATCGGCACCCAGATCAGCAAGCTCAGCAGCGGCGGCAACAGGATGGGCATCAGGAAGTCCATGCGGGATTCGTGTCCGGTAAACGCGGGTTCAGACCGGCCAGCGCAGCAGCGCGCCGAGCAATGCGATCAGGCCCAGGATCATCGCGAACGCGTAGTGGTACAGGTAACCCGATTGCAGTCGGCGCAACACCGCAGCGGCGCGACCAATGAAGTGCGAGGTTCCGTCCACCAGCACGCCGTCGATGATCCCGGCATCGCCACCGCGCCAGAACAGCTTGCCGATCTTCAACCCGACGCCGGCGAAACCATCGATCCAGAGCGTGTCGAAGCCGTACTTGTTTTCGAGGATGCGCGCGGGCAACACGAACGTCTTCTTGAGCTTGGTCGCTAGCGTCGGGTGCAGCAGGTAGATGTACGTCGCGAGCAGGAACCCGGCAACCGCGAGCCAGAACGGCGGCTGCGCCAACCCATGCAGCGCCATCGCGGTCGCGCCGTGGAACTCCTCGGCCATCGCGCTCATCGCCGGGTGCATCGCGGTGTTCACCACGATCGCGTGGTCGAAGAAGTGCCCGAACAGCATCGGCGCTACGGTGAGGTAACCGATCACGACTGACGGAATCGCAAGCAGGATCAGCGGAATCGTTACGACGAGCGGCGATTCATGTGGTTCAACCTCACCGTCGTGGCCGTGATCGTCGTGCGCGTCGTGATCGTGCCCATGATCGTCATGCGCATGGCGGAAGCGTTCCTCGCCATGGAAGGTCATGTAGAGCAGGCGGAAGCTGTAGAAGCTGGTTACGAATACACCAAGTAAAACCGCCCAATACGCATAGTGCTGCACCCAGCCACCGTGTTCCGCGACCGCCTTGGCCGCCTCGATGATGCTGTCCTTCGAGTAGAAACCCGCGAAAAACGGCATACCGACCAATGCCAGCGTGCCGATCCACATCGTGATCCATGTGATCGGCATGTACTTGCGCAGGCCGCCCATCTTGCGCATGTCCTGCTCGTGATGCAGGGCGATGATCACCGAACCGGCGCCGAGGAACAGCAGCGCCTTGAAGAAGGCGTGGGTCATCAAGTGGAAGATCGCGACCGAATACGCCGATGCGCCGAGCGCGACGGTCATGTAGCCGAGCTGCGACAGCGTCGAGTACGCGACCACGCGCTTGATGTCGTTCTGGACGATGCCGATCAAGCCGGTGAAGAACGCGGTGGTCGCGCCGATGAACAGCACGAAGTCCAGCGCGGTTTGCGACTGCTCGAACAATGGCGACATCCGCGCGACCATGAAGATGCCGGCGGTCACCATCGTCGCGGCGTGGATCAGTGCCGAGATCGGGGTCGGGCCTTCCATCGAATCGGGTAGCCACACATGCAACGGCACCTGCGCGGACTTGCCCATCGCGCCGACGAACAGGCAGATGCAGATAACCGTCGGCACCGACCATGCGTGGCCGGTGAAGATTTCCACGCTGAGGTGCGAGAGCGTGGGCGCCTTCGCGAATACTTGCGCGTAGTCCAGCGAACCGCACCAGGCCAGCACGCCGGCGATGCCGAGCAGGAATCCGAAGTCGCCAACGCGATTGACCAGGAAAGCTTTCAGGTTCGCGAAGATCGCTGTCGGGCGGGTAAACCAGAACCCGATCAGCAGGTACGATACCAGGCCAACCGCTTCCCAGCCGAAGAACAGCTGCAGGAAGTTGTTGCTCATCACCAGCATCAGCATGCTGAAGGTGAACAGCGAGATGTAGCTGAAGAAGCGCTGGTAACCGTCGTCGTCGGCCATATAGCCGATCGTGTAAATGTGCACGAGCAGCGAGACGAAGCTCACGACGACCATCATCATCGCGGTGAGGTTGTCGATCAGGAAGCCGATGTGCGCCGAGTATTTCCCGATCTCGAAGAACGTATAGACATTCGCATTGAACGCGGGCGCGCCATGCAGCAACTGCCACAGCACCTGTCCCGACAACGCACAACTCGTCGCCACGCCGAGGATGGTGACGGTGTGCGCGCCGACTCGGCCGATCGTGCGGCCGAACAGGCCAGCCACGATCGAGGCCAGCAACGGCGCGAGGGCGATGATCAGGAGGGTGTTCTGGGAGATCACTGAAATATTTTCCGTTCGTCCACTCTGCACATTGGTTAGTCGGTGTTGCTAAGTTCGCGCGTCCTGCGCTCACCAAGCAACCCTGCCCTTCGCTTTTCAGCCGGGCATTCCTGCCCGTCTGAAAAGTCCTGCCCGGACATCCTGTCCGGTCGCTCGTGGCTTTCGCCACTCGCCCTGCTCCGGGCGTTCGGTCTCACGTGCGATGCGCTTCAACGCATCGCACAAGCGTTCGTCCTCACCCCTTCAGGTCGTCGATTTCAGCAACATTGATGTCGCGACGATTGCGGAACAGCGTTACCAGGATCGCCAGGCCGATCGCCGATTCGGCGGCGGCGACCGTCAGGATGAAGAACACGAACACCTGCCCCGCCGAGTCGCCCAGGAAACGC
>JANXZP010000136.1 GCA_025355485.1 Pseudomonadota bacterium | reverse complement strand
CTGTCCACCGACGAGGGCGCGGCGCGGCTCGCAAAGGCGCGACGCTTCACCGCGCTGGCCGCGGAACTCGGCGAGAAACCCGCACAACTCGCGATCGCGTGGTGCCTGCAGAATCCGAACGTGTCCAGCGTGATCCTTGGCGCGACCCGGCCCGAACAGTTGCGCGAGAACCTGGGTGCGCTGGATCTGGCCGAGCGGCTGGACGACGCCACCGCGAAACGCATCGAGGCGGTGACCGCCTGAGCGCCTTGCGATCGGGCAAGGATCGCAGTGACAGCCGCCGGCATATACTGGGTTCAATTACCGTCGTTCTGGGGACATCGTGATGAGCGGGATCGTTGCAATCATCGTCATCTTTTTTGGAATCGTGACCTTCTTCAAGGCCGTGCGGATGGTGCCGCAGGGCTACGAGTGGACGGTCGAGCGCTTCGGCAAATACACCCGCACGCTGGACCCGGGCCTGCACATCCTGATGCCGATCTGGTACAGCGTCGGCCGCAAGATCAACATGATGGAACAGGTACTCGACGTGCCATCACAGGACGTGATCACCAAGGACAACGCGGTCGTCAAGGTCGACGGCGTGGTGTTCTTCCAGGTGCTCGACGCCGCCAAGGCCGCGTACGAGGTCGCGACGCTGGAGATCGCGATCCTCAACCTGATCATGACCAACATCCGTACCGCGATCGGTTCGCTCGACCTCGATGAATCGCTGTCCAAGCGCGACGAGATCAACGCCAAGGTGCTGGTTGCGGTGGACGCGGCGACCCATCCGTGGGGCCTGAAGGTCAACCGCATCGAACTCAAGGACATCGCGCCGCCACGCGACCTGGTCGATTCGATGGCGCGGCAGATGAAAGCCGAACGCGAGAAGCGCGCGAACATCCTCGAAGCCGAAGGCTTCCGCCAGGCCGCGATCCTCAAAGCCGAAGGCGAGAAGCAATCGGTGATCCTCGAAGCCGAGGGCAATCGCGAAGCCGCGTTCCGCGCCGCCGAAGCGCGCGAGCGATCGGCCGAGGCCGAAGCCAAGGCGACCGAGCTGGTCAGCACCGCAATCGCGCAGGGCAACGTGCAGGCGATCAACTACTTTGTCGCGCAGAAATACATCGAGGCGTTCAAGGCGCTGGCCGAATCGCCGAACCAGAAGTTCGTGCTGCTGCCGATGGAATCGTCCGGGATCCTCGGCTCGCTCGCGGGCATCGCCGAACTGGCGAAGGAAAGCATGGCGAAACAGGCCGTCGTCGCGCGTCCGCCGTCGTTGCCGTCCTCGCAGGGAAGCTGAGCATGCGCTGGGAAGTGTTCGTCTGGGCGGTCTTCGCGCTGGTGCTGATCATCGCCGAAGTGATCGCGCCGGGCGCTTTCATGCTGTGGCTAGGCCTGGCCGCGGCGGCGGTGATGTTGATCGTGTGGCTGCTGCCGGGCATGTCGATCTTGTGGCAGGCGGTCGCGTTCGTGGTGCTCGCAATCATCTCGGTGCAAGCTTCGCGGCAATGGTTCCGCAAAAGCGCTGGCCCCAGCGACCAGCCGCTGCTCAACCGCCGCGCCGAACAACTGGTCGGCCAAACCTATCCGCTGGATACGGCGATCGTCGACGGCCGCGGGCGGCTGAAGATCGGCGACGCGTTCTGGGCGGTCGAAGGCCCGGATCTGCCGGTGCGCACGAGCGTGCGCATCGTGGCCGTGCACGGCATGTCGTTGCGGGTGGAAGCGGCGGACTGATCGTGCTCGATTGATTCGCAGCGCCACGCCGCGTCTGCGATAATCGCGATCCTTCCCGTGAGACCGGATCGATGACGCAGAAGACAATCCTCAACGCGACCCATCGCGCGCTCGGCGCGAAGATGGTGGACTTCGGCGGCTGGGACATGCCGATCCACTACGGCTCGCAGCTCGACGAGCACCATCTCGTGCGCCGCGACGCGGGCATGTTCGACGTCTCGCACATGACCGTGGTGGACCTTCGCGGCGCGCGCGTTCGCGACTTCCTGCGCCACCTCGTCGCCAATTCGGTCGACAAGCTCAAGGTATCGGGCAAGGCGCTGTACACGGCCATGCTCAACCAGCGCGGCGGCGTGATCGACGACCTGATCATCTATTTCCGCGAGGAGAACTTCTTCCGGCTGGTGGTCAACGCGTCGACCCGCGACAAGGATCTGGCGTGGATTACGGAGCAGGCCAAGGCTTTCGACGTCGATGTAAAGGAGCGCCCGGACTTCGCGATGATCGCGGTGCAGGGCCCGAACGCGCGCGACAAGGTGCTCGGGTTGCTGCCGGAAGCCGGTCGTGTCGTGGCCGCGAAGCTCGGCAAGTTCGCTGCGGTCGAAGTCGACGGCATGTTCGTCGCACGCACCGGCTACACCGGCGAGGATGGTTTCGAGATCATGCTGCCCGAGTCGCAGGCCGTCGCGTTCTGGAACCGATTGCTCGATGCGGGCGTGAAACCGGCTGGGCTCGGCGCGCGCGATACCTTGCGGCTCGAAGCGGGCATGAACCTCTATGGCCAGGACATGGACGAGGATGTGTCGCCCTACGAGGCCGCGCTCGCGTGGACCGTCGCGCTGGATGCAGGCCGCGATTTCATCGGGCGCGACGTGCTCGAACAGCAGAAGGCGAATGGCGCGCCGCGCCAGATGATCGGCCTGGTGATGGATGAGAAAGGTGTTCTACGCCACGGCCAGAAAGTGCTGACCGCGAACGGCGACGGCGAGATCCTGTCAGGCACGTTCTCGCCGACGCTCGGCAAGGCAATCGCGTTCGCGCGCGTGCCGGCCGGCGACCCCGGCGATGTGCGCGTGGACATCCGCGGCAAGGAAGCCCCGGTGCGTGTGGTCAAATTTCCATTTGTGCGTGATGGGGCAGCGCAAGCCGGCATTTAATCTGCTGAAACCGGCGCAGTGCGCCGTTACAATGATGCGGCCTGCATGGCGCGCGATTCCAACCGACCGATTCCTCCGGAGCTGACATGAACGAGATTCCCGGCGACCTGAAGTTTCTCAAGTCCCACGAGTGGGCGCGCATGGAGGACAGTGGACGCGTCACCATCGGCATTTCCGAACACGCACAAAGCCTGCTCGGCGATCTGGTGTATGTCGAGCTGCCGAGCGTCGGCGATACGGTGAAGTCGGGCAATGCCTGCGCCGTGGTCGAATCGGTCAAGGCCGCGTCCGATGTGTACAGCCCGGTGTCGGGTACCGTGGTCGCGGTGAACGAAGCGCTGAACGACAAGCCCGAAACCATCAACGAAGACGCCTACGGCGAGGGCTGGATCTTCGCGGTCAAGCCCGATGATGCGGCCGAGCTCGACGAGATGATGGATCCCGACGACTACGCCACGATGATCGAGGACGAGGATCACTGAGAGCCGGGAAACGGGAAACGGGAAACGGGAGAAGCAAAGCTTCAATTTTTTCGAGTTCGTATGGATTCCTTGGTGACCTGCTTCGTCTGATCCGCTCCGCCGCTTGCCGTTCCCCGTTCCCCGTTCCCCGTTCCCGGAAAGATCATGCCCTTTATCCCGCACACCGAAGCCGACGTCGCCAGCATGCTTGCCGCGATCGGCGTCAACAGCATCGAAGCTTTGTTCGACGAGATTCCCGAGAGTCTGAAAGTGCACGCACTGGCAGGCGTGCCGGCCGGCTTGTCGGAGATGGACACCAACCGTCTGCTGCGCGCGCGCGCGGCGATGGACGCGATCGAGCTCAACTTCGCCGGTGCCGGTGCGTACGAACACCACATTCCCGCGGCGGTCTGGCAGATCGTCGGGCGCGGCGAGTTCTATTCCGCCTACACACCGTACCAGGCCGAGGCCAGCCAGGGCACGCTGCAACTGATCTACGAATACCAGACGATGATGACGCGGCTGACCGGCATGGACGTGTCCAACGCGTCGATGTACGACGGCGCGACCGCGCTGGCCGAGGCGGTGCTGATGGCCGAACGCTGCCGCCGCAAGGGCGCGCAACGCGTGCTGGTGCCGACCTCGGTGCATCCGGCGTATCGCAAAACCCTGCACACCATCGTCGCCGCGCAGAACATCGAAGTCGTCGAGCTGCCGTGCCCGGACGGATTCCTCGACCCGGCGAGTCTTGCCGCGTTTGAAGGCGAGTTCAGCGCGCTGGCGATTCCACAGCCGAACTTCTTCGGCGCGCTCGAAGAAGTCGACGCGCTGACCGACTGGGCGCATGCGCGCGGCGCGCTGGCGATCGCCGTGGTCAATCCGGTTTCGCTGGCGTTGCTCAAGCCGCCCGGCAGCTGGGGCAGTGGTACTGATCGCGAACGCGGCGCCGACATCGTCTGCGGCGACGGCCAGCCGCTCGGCGTGCCGCTGTCGTCGGGCGGGCCGTATTTCGGTTTCCTGTGCTGCAAGAAGGAGATCGTGCGCAACATGCCGGGCCGCATCGTCGGCCGCACGACCGATCTCGATGGACGCATGGGCTACGCGCTGACCTTGCAGGCGCGCGAGCAGCACATCCGCCGTGCGAAGGCGACCTCGAACATCTGCACCAACCAAGGGCTGCTGGTGACTGCAGCGACCATCCACATGGCGTTGCTCGGCCCGGAAGGATTGCGTCGCGTGGCTGCGGCGAGCGTCGCGAACACCGCCGCGCTCGCACAGCGCCTGCTGCGCATCCCCGGCGTGCGCGCTGTTTTCCCGGAGCGCGCGCACTTCCACGAACGGGCCTTTGTGCTGCCGAAGCCGGCCCACGACGTCGTCGAGACGCTCGCGTCGCAGCGCATCCTCGCCGGCTATGCGCTCGGCGAGGAATACGCCGCGCTCGGCGACGCGCTGCTGGTCTGCGCGACCGAGACCAAGAACGAAGCCGACCTGGATCGCTTCGCCGCCGCGATCGCCGCCGCCGTCGGCTGACGGAAAATGGTCGGGCATCGCCCGATCGTTTCGCGGATTTCTCTTTTTTGAACTCGCGCGATCGGCGATCGCGTCGCCGCAAGTCCGCGCAATTTCGCTTGTGCGACGCGCAAAAGCGCGATCGGAGCGGGTTGTAGAAAAAATAATTTTCGCGCCGGATCGCGGCTTTCGCGGTGCGTCGGAAGAACCCGCGATGCGATGATCGAAGCGCGCGAAAAAATTTCGATGCGCATGCAAGCCGCGTAATTGCTTGCTTTCGCGACGTGTGGTGTTTTGCATGCGCGCATCGATGGATGCGATCGAGGTTCCGATCGCCGGTGCGCGCGACATCGACGGATGAACCCGGATGGAAATTTTTTTCGCAAACATGTTGACACGTCGCAAATCAGTGATTAGGTTTCGCGCAGCAGACACGAACTGCGGAAGAGAGTGAGAACGATAGAACTGCCAGTGATCCGAACGAACACGGTCTCCGCCCAGAGGTTTTTTCTGGTGGACACAGGGCATCTATCCCTCAAAAAAAAGCCCACCTCTTCGCCCCGAATGCCGTCATCGAACGCCCGCATCGTCATTGGTGCGGGCGTTTTCGCAAGCGAGACAACGTGCGTCGCCACGACGCGCACAACGAATCCGTCCGTCATCGCCCCTGGCGTGACGGCGGTCGGTTGCGGAGCTGAATCCCGCACCGTTGCGTTGAAACTGGGCAACACCCACAGCCAACAGACGAGGAGTCAATCATGGCTATGAAGAAAGCAGCTGCGAAGAAGAAACCCGCCGCCAAGAAGAAAC
>JANXZP010000108.1 GCA_025355485.1 Pseudomonadota bacterium | reverse complement strand
CGCCGAACTCTGGGACAAGTACGGCGCGCCCGACCTGTGCAAGAAAAATACCGCCGGCGACTACGTCTGTGAGTGACGCATGAACTTCATCGCCGAACTCAAGCGCCGCAACGTCATCCGCATGGCGGGCCTGTACATGGTCGGCGCGTGGCTGGTCGTGCAGGTATCCAGCACGGTGTTGCCGATGTTCAATGCGCCGGTTTGGGTGCCGCGCAGCATCGTGATCGTGTTTGCGGTCGGATTCATTCCGGCGTTGATTTTCAGCTGGGTGTTCGAGCTGACACCGGATGGATTGAAGCGCGACGCCGAGGTGAAGCCGGAAGAGTCGATCGCGCCGCAGACTGCACGGCGCATGGATCGCGCGATCATCGCGGTGTTGTTGTTGGCGCTGGGCTATTTCGGTTTCGACAAGTTCGTACTCGCGCCGCGCCGCGAGGCCATGCAGATCGCGGAAGCGACACGATCGATCGTGCAGCAGGCCGTGCAAACCGTTTCCAAGAATTCGATCGCGGTGATGCCGTTCCTCAATATGTCGGGCGATCCGAAGCAGGACTATTTCTCCGATGGCATGACCGAGGAAATATTGAACGCGCTGGCGAATGTCCCGAACCTGCAGGTCACCGCGCGCACCTCGGTGTTCTCGCTCAAGGGACAGCAGCACGACGTGCGCGAGATCGGCAAGATGCTGGGTGTCGCGTACGTGCTGGAAGGTTCGGTGCGACAGGCCGACGATGAAGTGCGCATCACCGCGCAACTCATTCGTGCCGACAACGGCTTCCACCTGTGGTCGCACGACTACGACCGCAAGCTCGAGCATGTCTTCGCCTTGCAGGCGGACGTGGCGGGCGACATCGCGCAGGCGCTGAAGTTGCCACTGGGCGTGGGCGGCAGCGATGCGCTGGTCAGCCAGCGCAGCGACGATCCGCAAGCTTATGCGCTGTATCTGCAGGCACGCGCGGCGTACCGGGAGCGCGGCGTTGGCATGCAACGTTCGATCGATCTGTATCACGCGGCGCTGGCGCGCGATCCGAAATTCGCCCCGGCCTGGGCCGGCTTGTGCGGCAGCTTGAACGTGCTGCCATGGTATCTGCCCGAGAGCAAGCAAGCCGAAATTCCGCAGACCCAACGCGATGCCGAGGCGGCATGCAATCGCGCTATCGAACTGGCGCCGGGTCTCGCCAGCCCTCACATCATGCTCGGCAACCTGTACACCAACGAGTGGCGATGGGCCGAGGCCGAACAGCACTTCCAGCGCGCGCAGGCGCTGGCGCCGAACGACCCGGAGTTCTACTTCGCCTACACCGACTGGCTGGGAGCGCAGGGCCGAGTCGACGAAGCCCTACAAGCCGCGCAACGCGCCGTCGCACTGGATTCGATGGCGCCGATGTATCGGAACCTGTACGGCTACCTGTTGAATTATTCGGGCCGCAACGAGGAATGCGTGGCTCAAATGCAGGCCGGTTACGCGTTGGCACCCATGAACATCTACATCGACAGGAATCTGTCCACCTGCTACATCGCGACCGGCCACGTCGCTGATGCGGAAAAGCTGCGCGACAGCGAACGCAATGCATTGACTGCCAGCGGAGAAAGCGCAGCGGGAATTGCCAAGCAACTGGCCATCCACGATGCCATTGTCGCGATCGCCCGCAACCCCCTCCAGTACGCCGCGCTAGCCAAGTCGCTGGGAACAGATGGCTTCGTCATGGCGAGAGTCTTCCCATCGCATATCGACGATCTGTTCCTGGACGTCGAAGATGGAATCGGCAAACACGAGGGTGGCAGCGACCCGGTAGTCCTGCTGCGCAGTCCGTTGTTCGCGAAATACCACGACGACCCGCGCTACCTGCGCCTGCTCAAGAAGGCCGGGTTCGACGAGACGGGCGCTATTCGATGAGTCTCTTCGCCGAACTTAAGCGTCGCAAGGTGTTCAAGGTCGGCGCGGCCTACCTCGTCGTAGCGTGGATCGCGATCCAGGTCGTGGCGACGCTCGCGCCGCAATTCCAGTTGCCCGAATGGGCGCCGCGGCTGGTCACGTTGGTCCTGCTGATCGGTTTTCCGATCGCGCTGGTGATGGCGTGGATGTTCGACATCACGCCCGATGGCGTGGTGCGCGATGCGGGCGATGCGGCTGCCGCATCGGTGCCGCCGATCGCAGCGATCGTGGCAACGCCCGCAGCCGTCATGCCGATCGTCCCGCACAAATCGATCGCGGTGCTGCCGTTCGCCGACCTGTCGCCGACCCACGACCAGGAATATTTTTCCGACGGGATCGCCGAGGAAATCCTCAACGCGCTGGTCAAGCTGAAGGACCTCAAGGTCGCCGGACGTACCTCGTCGTTCTCGTTCAAGGGTCGCAACGAGGACCTGCGCGGCATCGGCAAGACCCTCGCGGTCGCGCACGTGCTCGAAGGATCGGTGCGCAAGCACGGCGAAAAAGTTCGCATCACCGCGCAGTTGATCCAGGTCGAGGATGGTTACCACCTGTGGTCGGACACGTACGACGGCAACCTGGACGACGTGTTCGAGCTACAGGAGCGCATTGCGCGCGCGATCACCCACGAGCTCGATGTGATCCTGCACGACGCCCAGAAGCAGCGTCTCATACCTGTCGCCACCCGCAACCCGGAAGCCTACGCGCTGTATCTGCAGGCCACCGGCATCTTCAATCGCCGCGAAGGCGCGCGTTTCCCGGAAGCCATCGCCCAACTCGAACAAGCGCTGAAACTGGATCCCCAGTACGCGCGAGCGCATGCGCGGCTCGCCGCGATCCATGCGCTCGAACCGGTCTACGTGCCGGATTCGACCGAAGCGTCGCTGTCGGCGGTCGAACGCGAGGCAGCGTTGGCGATCGCGCTCGATTCTTCCCTGGCCGAACCGCACGCCGCGCTCGCGATGATGCATGCGCAGCGGACGTGCTTGGTCGATGCGCATGTCGAGATGGAGCGCGCACTGGCGATCGACCCCGATGACCTGACCACAAATCTCTGGGCGGGCGTACTGGCCAACAGCGATGGCTACACCGCGAAATCCTGCACGTACTTCGACCATGTACTCGCGATCGACCCGCTGTTGCCGAACGCGCTACTCTGGCGTGGCATCGAATACTTCAACGCTGGCGACATGGAGCGCGGCGAAACGCTGATGCGCCGTGCCGCGGATGCCGGTCTGCAGCATGCGGGCGCCGGCCTGCATCTGGTCTATGCAGCGCGTGGCCAGACCGACGAGGCCATCGCGCAATTGACCGTCGGATTGCGCGTGCTCGGCGCCGGGATACCGCCGGAAGCGCCAGCGTTGATCGCGGCCGCCGTGTACGGCGATCGCGCCGCACGCGATGCGGTGCTCGCAACGTTCGATCGGATACTCGCCGCCGCGCAGGACGGCCCGCTGCTTATCATCATTCCCTACGCGCTACTGCTGCTCGGCGAATACCAGCGTGCGTTGAAGCTGTTCCGACGGAAACGCACCAACAACAGCCCCCTGTTTTTCTTCCTGCTCTGGAGCCCGGCAGCGCGAGCGGCGCGGATGCTACCCGAGTTCGCGACCTTCGCGAGGGAGAACGGCATGGTCGAATTGTGGGATCGCCATGGCCCTCCCGACGGCTGCCGCAAGAGCGCCGGGGGCGAGTACGTTTTCGACTGAGGGACTCCGTGCGGGCTGATCGTCCGACTACGGGTATGATCGCGCGGTATATCGACGATGGCGACATAGCGGCAGCGATCCAGAACGGGGGATATGGATGCGATCGTTCCTCAGCGAACTCAAGCGGCGCAACGTGTACAAGGTCGGCACCATGTACGCGGTGAGCGGCTGGCTGATCGTGCAGGCCGCCACCCAGGTGCTGCCGATCTTCAACGTCTCCGCGCTGACGCTGCGGATCATCGTGATCCTCGTCGCCGTGGGTTTTCCGGTCGCATTGGTCGTGTCGTGGGTGTACGAGTTCACCCCCGACGGCATCGTCCGTACCGACGAAGTCGAGCCGCACGAATCGATCGCCCACCACACCGGGCAAAAGCTCAACTACGTGATCATCGCCGTGCTCGCACTCGCGGTGACCTACATGGTTGCGCAACGCTACTGGCTGCCGCAGAGAAGCCCGGACGCCGCTATCGCGGTGACGGACAAGTCGATCGCCGTGCTGCCGTTCGAGAACCTGTCGGACGACAAGTCCAATGCGTTCTTCGCCGAGGGCATCCAGGACGAGATCCTCACCAGGCTCGCGAAGATCGGCGCGCTGAAGGTGATCTCGCGCACCTCGACCCAGCACTACGCGAGCAACCCGGGCAACCTGCCGGAAATCGCCAAACAGCTCGGCGTTGCCAACATCCTCGAAGGCAGCGTGCAGAGGGCTGGCGATTCGGTCCACATCAACGTGCAGCTGATCCGCGCCGCGACCGACGACCATCTTTGGGCCGAGGTGTACGACCGCAAGCTCGACAACATCTTCGGCGTGGAAGGCGAAGTCGCCGGCGCGATCGCCGACAAGCTCAATGCCAGGCTCAGCGGCGCCGAGCAGGCGGCGGTGGAAAAGAAACCCACCGAAAACCTCGCCGCGTACGACGCCTACCTGCGCGGGCGCGCGCAGGAGCTCAAGGGCTATGACTTCGACAACACCCGCCTGTCGATTGCGGCGTATTCGCAAGCGGTGAAGCTGGATCCGAAATTCGCGCTCGCCTGGTCGCGGCTGTCGCCGCTGGCCGGATACCTTTATTTCAACCGCGTGGACAGGGACAAGTACACCGCGC
>JANXZP010000106.1 GCA_025355485.1 Pseudomonadota bacterium | reverse complement strand
GACGGTGTTTTTCCCGGGCCGCCGCGCCGCGGCCGGGCAAAGCCTGCTGTACGGATTTTCATCCGGTGTCGGCGGCGTACTCGGCGCGGCAATCGCTGCGGTGCTGTGGCATTACGGACGCGGCGAGTGGGCGTTCCTCGGCGGCGCGACGCTGACGGCGCTGGCGTGGGTGATCTACTCGATGCGAAAGAAACCGACGCCGATTGCTCGCGCGCAAACAATCTGACTGAACGTCTACTCGTTCGACACGCCATGTGGCACATGGCCGGCGGCGACATGAAGGCGCGCGTTCGCGATGTTGTCCTGCGAATCATCGAAGAAGATGTCGGCGCCGAACGCCTGCAGGAACGGACCCTTGTCGCGGCCGCCGAGGAACAGCGCTTCGTCCAGACGCACGCCCCACTCTCGCAGGGTCAGGATCACACGCTTGTGCGCGGGCGCCGAGCGCGCGGTGACCAGCGCGGTGCGGATCGGCGAATTCTCGGCTGGAAACGCCTGCTGCAGGCGATGCAATGCCGCAAGAAAACCCTTGAACGGGCCGCCCGACAACGGCTGGTGCGCGAGTTCCGCTTCGTTGCGCGAGAACGCAGCAAGGCCCTGCTCGCTGGAAATGCGCTCGGACTCGTCGCCGAAGATCACCGCGTCGCCGTCGAATGCGATGCGTAATTGGTTGTGGTGAGGAGATTGCGTGCGCGTTGTTCCCACATCGCCATCACGTGAAGTCAGGATGGTCGCCGCCGCAACGCCGTGTTCGAGTGCACGCCGCACCGACTCCGGATTCGCCGACAGGAACAATTGCGCGCCGAACGGACGGATGTAGGGATCGGTCGGCTCGCCGGCGGTGAACACCGCGCGCACGATGCCAAGCTGGTAATGCTCGATCGAATTGAAAATGCGCAGCCCGGTGTCGCTGGAATTGCGCGAAAGCAGGATGACTTCTACACGCTGGCTGTCGGCAGGCGCGTCTTCATTCAATGCAAGCAGCTTGCGCACCAGCGGAAACGCAATGCCCGGCGCGAGTGCTTCATTCTCGCGCTCGCGCTGGAAATCGGCGTAGGCGCGCACGCCATCGCGTTCGAACAGCGCATGACTGTCCTCGAGGTCGAAAATAGCGCGCGCGGTGATGGCGACGACGAGGCGATCGGGCGATTCGGTATCCATGCTGCAAGTATCCGCATTGTGGTCTCAGGCGGCGAGGCTTTCTCTCAGCCCTTTGCATTAGAGTAGTCTTTTTTCAGCAAATTTCTCGACAAGATCCTGCCGACCAGCTCTTGTAGCGGAGAATGCGATTTTCTCGTTGAAAGAGTTGGCGAGCTCATCGTTACGAATCGCGAAAGCGTCACATACCCGACAAACATCATCATATTTTCGATAGTTGTACGCATCACCTACCAGGAAAGCCAATGTGTAGCTTCTCGCATGCATGCGTTTCAGCGAGCGCATATACACATAGTCCCAAAATCGCGTCTCCTGCTTGCCTAGCTTGAAAGAAACGACCCAATAGAAGTAGTAACCAACAAAGTTGATGAGAGCAAGCAACTGAATCACACACAGCCCGCCATCAACTTACAAACTGCTCATTGAGAATCCGTTCCTCGAGGTTGTGCTCGGGATCGAACAGCAGGGTGACGCTGTGGGTTTGCGATTCGCGCACGCGGACATCGATCACGTCGCGCACTTCGTGCGAATCGGCGGTCGCGCTGAGCGGGCGCTTGTCGGGGTCGAGCACCTCGAAGCGCACTTCGGTGTCGGAGCGCAGTAGTGCGCCGCGCCAGCGGCGTGGGCGGAACGCGGCGATCGGGGTCAGCGCGATCACGTTCGATCCGAACGGAAGGATCGGCCCGTGCGCGGAAAAGTTGTACGCAGTGCTGCCGGCGGGCGTCGCGACGAGCACGCCGTCGCAGACGAGTTCGTCCAGGCGCGCGCGATCGTTGAGATGAATGCGCAGGTGCGCGGCCTGGCGCGTCTGCCGCAACAGCGAGACTTCGTTGTAGGCGAGCGATGTCACGGTCGCGCCGGACTCGGTGACTGCGGCCATCTCCAGCGGCCGCAGATGCGCCGGATGCGCGGCGGCGATGCGTTCGACCAGGCCGTCGCGCTCGTAGTGGTTCATCAAGAAGCCGACCGTTCCGAGTTTCATGCCGTACACCGGCAGCCCGCGCGGGCCGTGGCGATGCAGGGTCTGCAGCATGAAGCCATCGCCGCCGAGCGCGCACAGCACATCGGCGGCGTCGGGTTCGTGCCGGCCATGCACGGCCTGCAATTCGGCCAGCGCGGCCTGCGCGTCGGGCGCGCGACTGGCGAGGAAGGCGATGCGGGGTGTTGCTGTCATGGGTTGCTCCTGATCACACGATCAGCATAGCCAAGACTATCGCACTCTTCCCCGGCCCCTCGCTGGACTCGGGGCGTTCGGTCGGATGCGAGCCGATGGCTCGCAAGCAATCCAACCTCACCCACGTGACGCCAGTTGCGACAGCCGCTGCACCGCGACCGACGCGGTCGGATAGTCGAGGGTCTTTTGCGCGGCCAGTTCCTGCAACATGGACATCGTGAAGCGCAGCGACGGATCGTCGCGTTCGATCCATGCCTTGACCTTGGCGTCGGCGTTTGCACCCGGCATCGCCTGCACCTGCCTGACGAGAGACCGCTGTTGGGCGGCGAGTTCGTCGCGCAGCACGCCGCGCGCGACCGCATGCCAGCGGCCGTCCACTTTCAGCGCATCGATCTGCGCGGCCAGCCACGGCAGGCTCAGCGCGTCGCCGAGGCGGAACCAGACCTTCGCCACGTCGACCGACTTGAGCTTGCGCTCGCGCGCGAGTTCGATGATGTCGCAGCACGCTTCCAGGTACGGCAATGCGGCGAGTTGTCCACCGAGTTCGGTCGGCACGCCCTTGTCTTTCCAGTCGCGCAGGCTGGCTTCATACGCAGGCCGCAGCGATGCGGGCAGGATGCCCTGTCCTGAACGGATGTCCTTGAAGCCGTCGTGGTAGCGATCCACTGCGCTCGCGATGTCGGGGATCGCGCCGGGCCGCGACAAGAGCCAGCGCGTGAATGATCGCTGCAACGACCAGATCGTGTGCAATGCATCGACCTGCACCGATTCGGGCACCTTGCCGTCGAGCGCATCGATCATCTTCCACAGCGCGCGCGCATCGATGGTCTCGCGGGTGATCGCGAATGCCTTCGCGACTTCGCCAGGCGTGCGACCGGTGTCTTCCTGCATGCGCAGCAGGAAGCTCGCACCCATGCGGTTGACGATCGAATTGGTCACTACCGTGGCGATGATCTCGCGGCGCAGGCGGTGGCGCTGCATGTGTTCGCCGTATTTTTCGCGCAGCGGTTGCGGGAAATAACGCGCGAGTTCGGCCGACAGAAAATTGTCCTCGGGCACGTCCGATGCCAGCAGTTGCTGAAAGATCACGATCTTCGCGTACGACAGCAGGATCGACAGTTCCGGCCGCGTCAGCCCCACGCCGCGCGACTTGCGTGCGGAGAATTCCGCGTCCGACGGCAGGAATTCGAGCTGGCGGTCGAGCAGTCCCTGCGCTTCCAGGGTGCGGATGAAGTGCTGCTTGGAGCCGAGGCGCGACAGGCTCATCCGTTCCATCAGGCTGATCGCCTGGTTCTGCCGGTAGTTGTCGTTGAGGACAAGCGCGCCGACCTCGTCGGTCATCCGCGCGAGCAACGCGTTGCGTTTGGTTTCGTTCAATTCCTTGCGTTGCACCGCGTCGTTGAGCAGGATCTTGATGTTGACTTCGTGGTCGGAGGTGTCCACGCCGGCGGAGTTGTCGATGAAATCGGTATTGAGCAGCACGCCGTTGAGCGCGGCCTCGATGCGTCCACGCTGTGTGCAGCCGAGATTGCCGCCCTCGCCCACCGTCTTGCAGCGAAGTTCGCCGCCGTTGACGCGCAGCGCGTTGTTCGCGCGGTCGCCGACGTCGGCGTGGGTTTCACTGGACGCCTTGACGTAGGTGCCGATGCCGCCGTTCCACAGCAGGTCCACCGGCGCCTTGAGGATCGCAGACATCAGCTCGGCCGGCGTCATCTGTTCGACGCCATCGTCGATGGCTAGCGCCATGCGCACCTGCGGCGTGATCGCGACGCTCTTGGCGCCGCGCGGATGGATGCCGCCGCCTGCACTGATCAACTTCGCATCGTAATCGGCCCACGACGAACGCGGCAGCTTGAACATGCGCTCGCGTTCGATGAAGGATCTTTCGGCGTCGGGGTTCGGATCGAGGAAGATGTGCCGGTGGTCGAACGCGGCGAGCAGCTTGATGTGGCGCGAGAGCAGCATGCCGTTGCCGAACACGTCGCCCGACATGTCGCCGACGCCGACGCAGGTGAAATCCTGGGTCTGGCTGTCGCGGCCCATCGCGCGGAAGTGGCGCTTGACCGATTCCCACGCGCCTTTCGCGGTGATGCCCATGGCCTTGTGGTCGTAACCGACCGAGCCGCCCGACGCAAACGCATCGCCGAGCCAGAAGCCGTGTTCCGCGCTCACTGCGTTGGCGATGTCGGAGAAGGTCGCGGTGCCCTTGTCGGCGGCGACCACGAGGTAGGGATCGTCGTCGTCGTGACGGATCACGCTCTGCGGATGCACGGTCTTGCCATCGACGATGTTGTCGGTGATGTCGAGCAATCCGTTGATGAACAGCTTGTAGCAGGCGATGCCTTCGGCGAGTTGCGCGTCGCGATCGGGCGTGGACGGCGGACGCTTGACGAAGAACCCGCCCTTCGATCCGACCGGCACGATCACGGTGTTCTTGACCATCTGCGCCTTCACCAGGCCCAGCACTTCGGTGCGGAAATCCTCGCGACGATCCGACCAGCGCAGGCCGCCGCGCGCGACCGGACCGAAGCGCAGGTGCACGCCCTCGATGCGCGGCGCGTACACGAAGATCTCGCGGTACGGACGCGGCTTCGGCAGGTCGGGCACTTTCGACGCGTCGAACTTGAAGCTGATGTATTCGCGCGGTTTGCCGTCGTGCAACTGGTAGAAACTGGTGCGCAGGGTCGCGTTGATCACGCCCATGTAGCTGCGCAGGATGCGGTCCTCGTCGAGGCTCGCGACGTTCTCGAGCAGCAGCGCGAGCGCGTCCATGCAGGCGTCGATCTGCGCGTCGCGGTCGAGTCCGCGTGCGTACGCGACTTCCTCGATCAGGGTTCCGGCGGAATGCTTGAGCGATTCGCGCGTGATCGCTTCGAGCCCTGCACGCAGTTTCTCGCGTGCGGCTTCGTCGCTGCCGCCCTTGCCGCCCTTGCCCGCGCTGTGCGCCGGATCGAAGCGCGACTCGAACAACTCCACCATCAACCGCGCGATCAGCGGATAACGGTTGAACGTGGCTTCCACGTAAGCCTGCGAAAACGGCACGCCGGTCTGCAGCAGGTATTTGCAGTAGCCGCGCAGCATCGCGACCTGGCGCCAGTCCAGGCGCGCGGAAAGGATCAGCCGGTTGAAGCCGTCGCTCTCGGCATGGCCGCTCCAGACGGCCTCGAACGCATGCTCGAACGTCGTGCTGATGGCCGCGATATCCACGTTCTCCGCGGCCGACTGCACCTCGAAATCCTGGATCTGCAGGATGTCGTCGCCGACCGGAATCGCATACGGATGCTCGGATACGATCCGCAGCCCCATGTTCTCCATCATCGGCAACGCATCGGACAGATACACAGCGTCGCCCTTGCGCAGCAGCTTGAAGCGCAGACGCTGGTCGTCGCCTTCGCCGGTTCGATACAGGCGCAATTCCAGGTCGTTCGGGCCGCGCAGGCGTTCGGCCTGCTCGAAATCCGTGATCGCACCGGCCGGCGTCATCGCATCGACATAGCTCGCCGGCAGGTCGCCCGCGTAACGCACGTAGAGCGATCCGCCGATGGAATCCCCGTGGCGCAGGATCAATTCGTCGCGCAGTTCGTCCTGCCAGTTGCGCACGATGTGGGCGATCTGTGCCTCGATCGCGCCCTCGTCCACATCGACCACGTCGCCTGCGCGCGGCCGCACGATCATGTGCAGTTGCGCGAGCGGCGATTCGCCGACCTGGATCGTTGTGTCCACCTGCTCTGCGTGCAGCGCGTCTTTCAACAACGCTTCGATGCGCGCGCGGTTCTCGCTGTTGAAACGATCGCGCGGGATGTACACCAGCGCCGAGAAGAAGCGGCCGAAACGATCGCGGCGCAGGAACAGCCGGCTGCGCGGGCGCTCGTGCAGGCCCAGCACGCCCATGCCGGTTCGCAACAATTCGTCGGTGTACGACTGGAACAACTCGTCGCGCGGCAGCGTCTCGATGATGTGCCGCAGCGCCTTGCCGCTGTGGCTGCTCGAACCCAGGCCCGATTGCGTCATCACCTGCGCGTAGCGCTCGCGCACCAGCGGGATCTCGCGCGGGCTGCGCGCATACGCGCTGGAGGTGAACAGGCCGAGGAAACGTTCTTCGGCGATCGCCTTGCCGTGCGCGTCGTAACGCAGCACGCCGATGTAGTCCATGTAGCCCGCGCGGTGCACGCGCGAACGCGAATTGGTCTTGGTCAGGATCAGCGCCTGCGCGGGGCCTGTGTATTTGTGCGCGGCGAGGCTGCGGATAAGCCGCGGCGCGGACTGGCCCTGCGCCTCGCGCAGCAGCCCGAGGCCTGAACCATCGACCGCGGCCAGCACTTCTTCCTTGCCGCGTTTGGCCACGCGGTATTCGCGATAACCGAGGAAGGTGAAATGATCCGCCGCCGCCCAGCGCAGGAACGCTTCCGACTCCGCACGCTCCCTCGCGTCCACCGGCATCTTGCGCTGCACGAATTCATCGGCGATCGCGAGCATGCGTCCGCGCATCGCCGACCAGTCCTGGACGCTCGAGCGCACTTCCTCAAGCGCCTCGCGCAGGTTCGCCTCGAACGCGGCGATGTCCGCTGTTTCGGTCAGGCGATCGATCTCCGCGTAAATCAGCGACTCGGGCTTGCCCGCGCCGACGCCGGTCAGCTTGCCGCGACCATCGCGCGTCACCTCCGGCACCGGATGCATCAGCATGTGCACACCCATGCCAGCCTGCGTCACCGCGAGGCCGACGGTATCGACCAGGAACGGCATGTCGTCGTTGACGATCTCGATCGCGGTATGCGGCGAGTTCCAGCCGTCCGTCGCCAGAGCGGGGTTGAACACGCGCACCACCGCCGTGCCGGCCTTGCGCGTGCGCATCCGCGCGTACAGGCTGGCGGCGATCGCCATCCAGTCGGCTGCATCGTGCAGGGCCAGGTCGTCGGTCGACACCCGCGCGAACAGGCACTCGGCATAGCGCCGGTAGTCCGCGTCCTTGCCCGACGGCCCGCGCTTGATCGCGGTGAGGATGTCGGAGGACGTCGCTGGTTTCAGCTGAGTGGCGGAGTTCGCGGCGGTCGACTTTGGAGTGGAGCCGGGGGTCTTTTTCACGCGCGGTTCTTCAAAGGATGCGGACGGATTGCAAGGATACCGGCTGTGGCCGATGCGGGGCCAGCGCTGTAAACCGTGTGCGCGCCGATGCGTTGCATGACAGTGCCGTCTGGTGCCTGTTGCCATGGGCCATCCGCGGTTCCATCATCACCGCTGGAACTCGCGCAAGCCCGGATCGCTCGCTGTGGGCCGGCATAGGGGAACCCGATGCGCTTTGAAGCCGGATCGCAATTCGCTGGTTACACCGTCGTATCGCGACTGGGTCGCGGCGGCATGGCGACCGTGTACCTGGTGCGCGAGCCCGGAATCGATCGCCAGGTCGCGCTCAAGGTGCTGCCCGAGCATCTGGTGGACGATGCGCAGTTCTCGGCGCGCTTCGAGCAGGAAGCCCGGCTGATCGGCAGCCTGGACCATCCCAACATCATTCCGCTGTACCGCTACGGCATCACCGACGACGTGCCGTGGATGGCGTTGCGTTATGTCGACGGCGGCGATTTCGCGATGCGCCTCGCGGCGCGGCCGTTGCCGGTGCCGGAGGGGTTGGCGATGCTGCGCGGGGTCGCCGCCGCGCTGGACTACGCGCACCGCAAGGGCGTGATCCACCGCGACCTAAAGCCGCAGAACATCCTGCTGTCGGGCGACGGCGCCGTGTACCTGGCCGATTTCGGCGTCGCCAAGATGCTCGAAGGCGCCAGTGGGGCGAATACCGCCGCCGGCGAAGTGCTGGGTTCGCCGCCCTATATGTCGCCCGAGCAGGCGCAAGGTTTGCAACTCGGCCCATACACCGACGTCTATGCCCTGGCGGTAATCTGCTACCAGTGGCTCACCGGCAGCCTGCCGTTCGATGCCGATACGCCGCACGCGATCCTGATCAAGCACATCATGGAGCCGCTGCCGACGGACAGCTTGCGCTTGCTATCGCCGAACGTCGCGGCGGTGCTCGAGCGCGGGCTGGCGAAGCAACCCGGGCAACGCTTCCAGTCAGCCAGCGCGCTGATCGCCGAACTCGAACAAGCGCTGTATTCGGCGGCGACCGTGGCGATCGGAATGCAAGCGCAGCCGATGCCCTCACCTACACCGTTGTCGCAACCGGCGAATACCAAGCGCAGCGCTGCGCAGACTTCCGGCGGATCCGGCAGGCGCCGGGCATGGATCGGATTTTCGGCGTTGGTTCTGGCCGCTGCGATCGCCGGCTATTCGTACTGGCGAAATGCAGCGCCTCCACCATCCGATCACCGGTCCATCGCGAGCAACACGCAGACTTCACCGCCGTCACCGATGTCTGATGTGAAGCCTGCGGAACCGGACCTGTCGCCGCTGGTGTCAGCAGGATCCGACCATCCAGCGACGCAGGCGAAACCTGATGTGTCCGCTACCGGATCGACTCCGTCGATCGCGCATCCCCCAATACCGCCGCCGATATCGGCAGCAGCGGCGCCCCCGCCGAAACCTGCGCGACCGGTCGCGTCCCCCACTGCGGCGGCGGCGGAACCGGCGCCACATCTCGCGAAGCCAGTGGAACCGGCCTTGCCAGTACCCGTTCCGACGACAAGTGCGGCCAGCGCAGCATCGGATCAGAAAACGCCCGCGAATGGCGCCGCGTCGAATATTTCGGCGGCCTCGGACGCGTCGTCCGAGGAAGCAGAATCGCAAAAAGGATTGACCATCCGCATGACCTGCGGAACCGGCGCGCACGACAACGCGAAGATCGAATACCTGACTTCGTGGAATCCACGCAACAGCCAGCCGGTGTGCGTGCTCAAGCGCAGGTTCCCGTTGTTGAAGGGAGCCCAGGCAGTGCGTGCCGACGTGGATTCATCCGACCAGCCCATCCTGAGAATCACCTACAAGCCCGAGGCCTCGCGACGCTTGGCTGGCCTGGCGCTTGAGGCCCCGCAATTGGGGCTGGTGGTGGAGTTCAATGGGAAAATTCTCGGTTCCGCCGCGATCCGCGCAACTACGAACGGCGGTGAGATCGACGTCGGCGGCTTGGGCCAGCGGCAGGCCGAGAGGCTTGCCAGGCGCATCCAGTCGCACCTGAACGGCAACGAAGCGCAGCCCCAGGGCGATCTCTGAGGCCTGCTGATTCGCTCTGAAAGAATCAGACTTCCGGATAGTTCAGTCGATCTCAACGCAGCCCGGTCTCATTCCGCGCAATGACCAGCCGCTGGATCTCGCTCGTCCCCTCGTAGATCTCGGTGATCTTGGCGTCGCGGAAGTAACGCTCCAGCGGCATCTCCTTCGAGTAGCCCATGCCACCGTGGATCTGCACTGCCTGGTGCGCGATCCACATCGCCGCTTCGGAGGCGGTGAGCTTGGCGACCGCGGCTTCGGTGCTGAAACGGCCGCCGTGTTTCTCGGTCTCGCCCTTCTTCCATGCCGCGCGCAGGGTCAGCAGCAACGACGCGTCGAGTTTGCATTTCATGTCGGCGATCTTGGCCTGAATCATCTGGAAGCTGCCGATCGGCTGGCCGAAACTCTGGCGCTCCCTGACGTATTTCAAGCTCGCCTCGTACGCCGCGCGCGCGATGCCGATCGCCTGCGAGGCGATGCCGATGCGGCCGGCATCCAGCACGCTCATCGCGACCTTGAAGCCGTGGCCTTCCTCGCCGAG
>JANXZP010000045.1 GCA_025355485.1 Pseudomonadota bacterium | reverse complement strand
TCGAGGATGCCGGCGATGTCCAGCAGCCGCGAATCGATCGCGCACGAGCCTTCATAGTGCAGCTCGGCGTGGGTCACGCTGGCGCGGTGGATCTTGGCCTTGAGCAGGGTGAACTGCATGGACGGCTCCGGCGTTGGGGCGATATCGGGGGCGGGCGCTGAGTGTAGGACGCCGTTTTGCGCACTGCAACATGGATGTTGGGAATGCCGGCGGAGGCTTCATTCCGTGCTGCGACCGACGCCTTCGAGGATGCGCGTTCCGGTTATCTGTGCCTGATCGCAACGCCCATGATGCGGTAGGCCAGCGCCCGCACGTCGGCCGAATCACCGTCAGCGCTCGGCGTCCAACTGCGCGCCGCGTGGATGCGCAGCGAAACGGCATGCCCTGCGGCGGCTTCCAGCGGCAAATCGATCGTCGTCGGCATGCCCGGCATCAGCGATCGCGTATGCAGTGTGCCGTCGAGTTCGATCCGCAATTGCTGGCCATCGATTTGCGGCGGCACCCACAGCTCCAGGCTCAGCGTGCGCGTCGCGCGGGTCGGCACGAATCGCGCTTCGACCTCGGCGCCGGCCCATCGATCGGGCCACACGCCGCGCGCGCCATCGGGCTGGGTGGCATAGCCTTGCAGTTCGAGGCGCATCGCGGCTTCCAGCTCGGCGATGTGTCCCGCGAATTTTTTCTCGCGCTCGTAAAGGAAATGCAACTGGCCGCGCATGCGGGTAAAGCGATTACCGAGTTCGGCGAGGTCGTCGGCCGACAGCGTGCGCCCTGCCTGCCAATCCGCCGGCAGCGATTCGGGTACGTAGATCGTGGCGTGCGACGGCGCGGTGTCCTGCGCTGGACGCTCGACGGTGTAGAGGTAGATAGCGAACGACTTGCGCGACAGCTCCGCGCGTTCGGGCGGCAGCCGGATCTCGGTGAATCCGTGCCACGAAGTCTCGGTGGTCTCGAACACCACCGCCTTGTTGAACAGCGGCGCGATGCTTGTGGTGCGATTGGCGGCCGGATTCCACGGATCGGAATGCAATTCCAGCGAGCCGCCCCACGCGTCCTCCCATTCGGGATTGAGGTACACGATCAAATTCAATCGACGATGCCAGCGCGTACGCGGATGGAAATTGAAATCGACATGCGGAGCCAGGCTCTGGCCCTGCCGGTTTTCGTGTGTACCACCGCCGACATAGTCCGGGTCGTACAGCAAATCGGGAATGCCAGTCACGGTCGAGACGAACTCAAGGAATTCCGGCGTCTGCAAGTAGCGGTCGAGGTCGCGATATGCGTCGGAAATATCGCGCACGTCCATCCGAACCGCCTTGCCACCGACCTCGCCCATCTCGTTGAGCGCATTGCGCGCTTCGAAGCCGGGAAAATCCGCAAGCAGCCGTTCGCACAACCCACGATCGAGGAAATCGTCGATCGCCACAAAGCGGAACGGTTGCGCTGCCTGGAACTCACGCGCGAGTCCATCAGCACGTTGCAGCACTCCCGCATCGATCATCGTCATGCGCGTTTCACCTTGACAAGTAGGGCTGCCAGAACACGGGCAGCATCCCGCACCAGGTCAAATTTTACCAAGCACCAGCTCAAAGGCCTGCCCATCTTCGTGGGTGCTATCCCAATGGATCACCTTCAGCCCGGTGAGCCGCTCGCTTTGCTCGAACCAGCGCCGCGAAAAATAGCTGATGTGCGCTGGCACATGAAGGTATGAGTAGTTCATCCACGGCGCGGCCCCGTGCGCAGGGTTCCATTCGGCGGGACGGAACGGCGCTGTAATGAAGATCTTGCCATCCGGTGTAAGTAGATCCGCAAGACTTCTCAGCATTGCGACTGGATCAGCGAGATGCTCGATCACGTGCGTCAAGGAGATTAACTGATAGGGGCCACGCTCCGGTAATGCGTCGAGCGTACCGACAAAATATCGATCCACCCATGGACAATGCTTTGCACATTCGCCGCTTACGTCCTGGGCCAACGTCATAGTGTCTGGACTGACTGCCTTGGATGCGCGCGAAACCCATGCAAGCCCGGCGCCGACTTCCAGTAGTCGCACCCTTGCGCCCGGCAAGAGCTTCAGATTTCGTAGCGCCGTGCTGTAGTAGTCGAGGATCTTTTCTACCTGAATCGGATCTGTGTAGTGCGCGTCGGTGAACTGCTCCGAGTCTTCGTAGAGCAGCTTCAAGTCGGCTGATGTCGGCAGCGGGTCGAGGTAGACCACATCGCAATGGCAACAATGCAGCAGTGTGAATTCTTTGACGTGAAATTCACCCGCGTGAGTAACGGGAACAGGGCCAAGCCTTGTCGCTCCACGCTCGCCGCAAAGACGGCAGCGCACGCCGAAAAGCTTGTCCAGTAGTGTCATGGTTGGTTTCGTCGAAAAGCCAGCGGCGCATCTTACACGGACGTACGTGCGGATACCTTGTCGCTCGATAAGAGCACCGCCAACGCGATCAGCACGAACGCCGGCATCGGATGCAGGTAGCGGTAGGACACGATGGCCGAGAACAGGAAATGGCTGCTCACCAATCCGAGTGCATACAACAGCATCACACTGCCCTCGCCTGATCGGCCATTGCGGCACAAGCGCCAACAAGCGATCGCAGCTAGCGGTGCAAGCGCAAGCCAACAGAAGACCAACCACAGCGATGCGAAGGTGAACCAGCGTCGCGCCGGGGATTCCCTTTTCTCGGTTCCGACGACGGCCGTGTTCAATACGCTGCGCGCCAATGCCTGGACATCAGGTCCGTAAGGTTGTTCAGATGCACGATCCATCTGCAGCCGCCTCCCTGCGACCAACGGATGGAAATATCCTTTGAAGTTGGACATGCCCAGCCGTAGCAAGCCTAGCGGATCATCACGCAATGCGCGCCCGGCGATGCGTCCGCCCAATCTTTCGCCTGCTTCGCTGTCGTCTATCCCGAGCACGTCGGCCAGACCGAATGCCGCCCACATCTGCCCATTGCGTTCGTCCGGGTCGCGAAGAACGTGACGGAGCAGACTCAGCACATTGGGTGATACGCCCTCTGCCCAGAGGTGTTCGGGTTTTACGAGCGGCGCGACCAGACCGAGCTCCATCAACCCGCTGCGCGAGCTCCATGACGGCGCGGTGTGGTAGTGCGTTGCGATGAACTGGCGATAGCCACCGTGCAACGCGCACAACAGGATCAGCGCAATCCCCATGTGCGCTGCGATCCGACGCACACCCCCCTGACCCAACCACAGCAACAGCGGAGTGACGACGCCCATCACCAGCACCACCGGAAGCAGGTTCATGCGCAGAGACATCGTTGCAAGGCCGAGGCATTCCAGCACGACCAGCCAGCGCAGGCGCGCGGTCGCAACGTATTCGATGGTCGCCGCAAAAGTGGCGAGCAAGGCCAGCCCGCCGAAAGCTTCGGCCATCACCATCCGCTCATAAAATACCTGCGCTGGATCGCAAGCGAACACCGCGGCGGCTACCAGTGCGACGGCTTCGGACACACCCAACCTGCGTCGCAACACCAGCCACAACAGCCATGCAGACCCGATGCCAGCGAGCGATTGCACCAAGATCAACGCAGATGGCGACTGCCATGGCATCACCGTGAAGTGCAGCAGCCATGGGTAGGTGAAGGAACTGCCAGGCGGCAGCCAGTCACTCTTGGCAGCAAGCAGGTAACTCGCAGAGTCGCCGAGGAACACGCGCGGAATTGCGTCGCAATATATCCACGCTGCCTTGATTGCCGAGAGCAGCAACAAGGCGCGCAGCCAGCGCAGGCGCAGCGGCGGGTTTATGCTTGGGTCGGACACGGCGAGATGGGGAATCGGATGGTTCGGATGATGGCGATCATGTTGTTCGCGATCCTCACGGCTTGCTCGCGGGCGCCGCAACCATCCACCCCGCCTGCATTCACTCCACCCGTACTCGGCTTGCCGCTGCCGGGAGTGAGTCTGGTCGCCACGCCCAATCGCGGCCCTGCCTGCGGTGCGTTCAATTTCCACGTGCACCTGGACTGGGTCGTATCCGCGCCGCAGACCCAGGATTCGTACGACGTGCACGTGGACTCACCCATCGGCAATGTGTTCGCCAGCGGCCATCGCGTGGGGCATGCCGACACCGGAAACTGGGCGCACGTCGGACAGTGGTTTTTCCTGGTCGCCCGCGATACCCGCGACGTCGTCGCCGCCGTGCGGATCGGACCCGACGACTGCATCCAGTGATGCCGGCGCGATGTTTGCGACATACTCGTGAATGCGCGCGCGATGGCGTATGCGCCACATCCACGCGCCGCCGATCGCGCACACAATCGACGCAGAAATTGTGGCAGCGGGCGTGATCGCAAATCCCGCAAGACGCAGCGCCAGTGGGGCAGCCGTCGCGACCGCGATGGCTGCAACCCCGATCAGGCCCATCATCAGCAACGGCCGATGCAGCGCCACGCCGCGTAGCAGCGCGAAGACCGATTTACGGATGTACTGCGGCACGCTGGCCATCAGCCGCGAGCGGCGCACGACCGGGTTCACCCGGATCGGAACCGAGGCCAGCCGCCAGCCCCGACTACCCGCCAGCACCAGGGTTTCCATCGTGTAGCTGAAGCGCCCGGTCACGCGCAGGCCGCGCGCCGCCGCAGCGGTGTACGCACGCAGGCCGCTCGGCGCATCCTGCACCGGCAAGCCGCTGAGCATGCGCGCAAGCCGCGTTCCTATCCGCGTTAATACCGATTTCCAGAGCGGGAAATAGCGACGATCGCGCAACGGGCGCACACCCATCGCGAAATCGACGCGTCCTTCGCGCACCGGCGCGACCACGGCGGGAATGTCGTTGCCGACGTACTGGTTGTCGCCGTCGGTATTGACGATCACGTCCGCGCCCAGCGCAAGGCACGCCGCAATCCCGGTCATGTACGTCGCGGCCAGTCCGCGATTGCTCGAATGCCGCACGATGTGGTGCGCGCCATGGAGGCGCGCGACGGCGACGGTGTCGTCGTTCGATCCATCGTCCACTACAAGGTATTCGACAACGTCGAATCCATCCACCGCGCGCGGCAACGCCGCCAGCGTCGCCGGCAGGTTTTCGGCTTCATCGAAACACGGAATCTGGATGATCAGTTTCATTCCGTGGCGATCCATGATTGTGCGGTCAATCCAGCACGACGTTGTCGATCAGCCGCGTGCTCCCCAGCCGCGCGGCGATCAGTGCAACCAAGCCATCGCGTTGCCCGGTAACAGGCTCGTCGAGATCGGTGCGACGGATCACAGCATAGTCCACGACGAAATCCGCCGCCGCGAGTCGGCTTGCGGCTTCGGTCTCGATGGACTCCAATGCCAGACCAGCCCGCACCGCATCGCGCATCGCGAGCAGCGTTCGCTGGATTTCCGGCGCGATCGCGCGTTCGGTTGCGGACAGGTACTGGTTGCGCGAACTCAGCGCCAATCCGTCGCCGGCGCGCGCCGTGGGCGCGGCGATGATGTCGATGGCAAACGCGAGGTCGCTGACGAGTTGGCGGATCACCTGCAACTGCTGGTAATCCTTCAGCCCGAACACCGCGCTATCCGGCTGCACCATGTTGAACAGTCGCGCGACCACGGTGGCGACGCCATCGAAATGTCCGGGCCGATGCGCGCCATCGAGGATCGTGGTGATGCCAGGCACGCAGATCCGCACCGCGTTGTCGGCGCCATCCGGATACATCTCTTCCACGGTCGGTGCGAACAACACCTCGCATCCGTGTTCGACCAATCCGGCGGCATCGGCGTCGAGCGTGCGTGGGTAACGCGCGAAATCCTCGCTCGGCCCGAACTGGGTCGGATTCACGAACACGCTGGCGACGACGCGATCCGCTTGCTGTTTCGCAAGATCGATCAACGAAAAATGCCCGGCGTGCAGATTGCCCATCGTCGGCACGAAACCCACGCGCAGCCCATCGCGTTTCCATGCGCGCACGTTCGCGCGCAGTTCGACGACAGTGGTCAGCGTCTGCATCGGCGAATTTCAGTCGTAGCTGTGTTCGGCATCGGGAAAACCGCCGTCGCGCACGGCGGCGGCGAACGCGCGCACCGCGCCGACGACGGAACCGCCTTCGGCGAGGAAATCCTTGACGAAGCGCGGACGCCGATGGCCGCTAGCGAGCCCGAGCAGATCGTGCAGCACCAGTACCTGTCCATCGCAATCGGAGCCGGCGCCAATGCCGATCGTCGGTATCGTCAATGCCGCGCTAATGCGTTTGGCCAGCGTGCTCGGCACGCATTCGAGCACCAGCAGTTCCGCACCCGCCGCTTCCACCGCGAGCGCATCGTCGAACAATCGCTGCGCAGCTTCACCTTCGCGACCCTGCACCGAATAGCCGCCGAGTTTCATTACCGATTGCGGCGTCAGGCCCAAGTGCGCACAGACCGGAATGTCGCGCTCGACCAGGAAGCGGATGCAGTCGAGCACATGCCCCGCGCCTTCGAGCATGACCATCGCGGCGCCGCCTTCGGCGAGAAGTCGCGCAGCAGAATCCAGCGCGCGCTCGGGCGTCGGATAACTCTGGAACGGCATGTCCGCGACCAGCAGCGCGGAGCGCAATCCGCGCGCGACGCAGGCGGTGTGATAGACCATGTCGGCCAGCGAAACCGGGATCGTGCTCGACTTGCCCTGCACCACCATGCCCAGCGAATCGCCGACCAGCACGATATCCACCCCAGCCGTGTCGATCGCGCGCGCGAAGCCCGCATCGTAAGCCGTCAGCATCACCAGCTTGCGGCCGTCGCGCTTGGCCACGCGCAGCGAAGGCACGCTGATCGGAGCGCGCGGTTTGCTCTTGTCGTCGGATGTGTACATCGGCTCGTCAGCGGTTCCGGCAGGCTGCTTACTCTAACCCAGCGCCTCGATGCCATGCGTGTCGACCGCAGCCAACAGGGCGTCCACACGGCCATGGCCCGGCACCAGCGTGTCCGGCACGATCTCGACCAGCGGCACCAGCACGAAAGCGCGCTCGTGCAGGTGCGGATGGGGCACGCACAAGCCCGGTCGCGCGATCACCGCATCGCCATAAAGCAGCAGGTCGAGATCGAGCGCACGCGGACCCCATCGCTCGGATGGCTCGTCGCGATCGCGTCCGGCCGCGCGTTCGATCCACAGCAGCTCGGCCAGCAACGCATCGGCCGACAACGATGTGGACAACATCGCGGCGGCATTGATGAAATCCGGTTGCGTAATGATGCCCCAGGCCGGCGTGCGATACAGCCGCGAGCGCAGCAGCAGGCGTGTTCCGGGCAATGCATCGAACGCGGCGAACGCGGATTCGATCGCGACCGCGACATCGCCGAGATTGCCACCGAGACCGATGCAGGCGTGTACGGAAGACGAGTTCAAGACAGCTTCGCCATCGTGGCTTCAATTCGCGACGATCATGGCGCGGTGTCGGGCGTGCCGGAATCGCTGGCGGATGTGTGGCGACGACGACGGCGCGGACGTTTGCGCGGTGCGGCAGCGATCGTCTCATCAGCAGGCGCAACCGGATGGGGCGCAGCGGCGAGGCGCTCGGCCAAACCGTCGTGCGACAGCGTCTGTGCCTCGGTCCAGAACGCGACAGGCTCGGCGAGTTCGGGCTGTTCGGTGACGCGCAGCGCGAGGAAATCGTAGGCCGCGCGAAAGCGCGGATGCGCGAGCAGGCGGAACACGCGCTTGCGCTGGCGGATATCGAAGCGCGCCTGCAACAGCCAGATTTCCTGCATCGGAATCGAGAACCGGCGGGGCATCGCAATGCGATGCGCCTGGTGCAAGGTGACGCGATCGGCGGCGCGTTGCTGCATCGCCATCGGATCGAGGCCCTTCTCGGCCAGCAGGCCGAGTTCGCGCCGGAACGCCGGCCACAGCAGCGCGGCGAACAGGAACGCAGGCGTCACCGTCTTGCCGGAGCGCACGCGTTCATCGGTATTCGCGAGCGCCTTGCGCAGCATCGCACGCTGGCGGCCGTCGTGGTCGTCGACCAGTGCTGCAGCGGTTTCGGGAAACACCGCTGCGAGCAATCCGTGTTGCGCAAGCGCGTCGAAACTCGTCTCGCCATGACCGGCGAGGAACATCTTCAGCATCTCGTCGAACAACCTTGCCGGCGGCGCTTCGGCGATCAACGGAGCGAGCCGCGGTATAAGTTCCGCACTAGCCGGATCGATAGCGAAACCGAGCTTGGCCGCGAGACGCACCGCGCGCAGCATGCGCACCGGGTCTTCGCGATAACGCTGCTCGGGATCGCCGATCAGGCGCAGCGTGCGGTGCTGCACGTCTTCCCATCCGCCGACGTAGTCGAGCACCGCGAAATCGCGCACGCCGTAGTACAGCGCATTGACGGTGAAATCGCGGCGTACCGCGTCGTCCTCGATCGTGCCATACACGTTGTCGCGCAACAGGCGCCCGCCTTCGTGCAATTCGCGGTCGCCGGTGCCGTCGTCCGTGTTGGCGCGGAAGGTTGCGACCTCGATGATCTCTGGCCCGTAGATCACATGCGCGAGCCGGAAGCGTCGGCCGATGAGGCGGCAATTGCGGAACAACGCCTTGACCTGCTCGGGCGTCGCACTGGTCGCGACGTCGAAATCCTTGGGATGACCACCGACCAGCAGGTCGCGCACCGCGCCGCCGACCAGGTAGGCATCGAAGCCTGCCTCGTTGAGCTTGTACAACACGCGCAACGCATTCTGGCTGATCTGCTTGCGCGAGATATTGTGCGCATCGCGCGAAACAATGCGCGGCGCTGGAAGGTCGGCGTGGGTCATTGTGGATGTGGAAGCGGGCGTCATGCTCGCGGCGTAGCCGCTGTCCTTGCGTGGATGGATGCAAATCTATTGATATACTAGCGCGTCGAGCCTGTTTGCACCCCGCTCCCTTCGTCTAGTGGCCCAGGACACCGCCCTCTCAAGGCGGGAACACGAGTTCGAACCTCGTAGGGAGCGCCATCGCGGAAGCGCTTATGCCCTTCGTCGTCACCGAGAGCTGCATCCGCTGCAAATACACCGATTGCGTCGAGGTGTGTCCGGTGGATTGCTTCCACGTCGGGCCGAATTTCCTGGTGATCGATCCGGACGAGTGCATCGATTGCACGCTGTGCGAACCGGAATGCCCAGTCAACGCGATCTATCCCGAGGACGACGTGCCGGCCGGCCAGGAAGGCTTCATCGCGCTCAACGCCGAGCTGTCGAAGGAATGGCCGGTGATCACCACCCGCATCGAGCCGCCGGCCGACGCCGCCGAGTGGGACAAGGTCCAGAACAAACTGCCAGAACTCAAGCGCTGAGCAGGTTTCAGATCGCGCAAAAAATCGACGGGGCGTCCTCGCGGACGCCCCGTCGTCTTGTATAACTCCTCCCCTTGCTTGCAGGAGGAGGTAGGGGGTGCGCAGCGCGCCCCGCTTTCGTCGCAAGCAACAAACCCCTCCCTAACCCTCCTGCCCTGCCGGGCGTTCTTCACCGCACGATCTGCCGCTGGCAGATTGTCAACGCGGCTCATCACCCCCTGCATTCGCAAGGGAGGAGCAAACTCAGCTAAGTCGATTGCGCAGCAGGCCCAGCAACTCGATCGCTTCGGCCGAACGGATTGACCTTCCGGCCGGGCCGACCGCATCCACGCGGGTGGCGCCGCCTTCGGATGCGGCGCGAAGCAGCATCGTCGCGCCCTTGTACCGCACCTCGTAGCTGCCGAGCGCCTGCGCGCGCTGGGTGATGGTCACGCCGTCGATGCGTTCGAGCGCCTTGCCCAGGCGATCCCATGCGCCCGCGGCATCATCGGCGATGGTGAAACTCGGATTCGCATTCACGGACGCGACCGCATTCACGGCCGGTGCCGCACCGTTCGTCGACGGAATCTGCATCGCCGGATCGGTCGCCGGCGTATCGAGATCCGGCGGCACTTCCAGCGGGCGGTTTTCCTGGCTCCTGGAGTAATCGGAATTGTGGCGGTGGAAGATTCCAGTCGTCTTGTGGACCAGGCTGCAACCCGTGCTGGCGAGCAGCGCCGCGGCGAGCGTAGTGGCCAGCAGCGCGCGGGCGTTGGATGTGGAAAGCGACATCGGGTTCTCCTATGGTGTCACGGCTACGTGTTGGTCGGGCCGCATGTTGATTAAGCAGCCAGCGGGCCGGCCAGTTCGGATTCGAGTGCGCCGCAAGCCGCCGCCATGGCATTGGCTTCACGCGCGTATTGCGACGACAACGGCAACAGCGGCAGGCGCAGGCCGGTACCCATGCCCATCCGCGTCAGCAACGCCTTGACCGGAATCGGGTTGGGTTCCACGCCGAGGAAAGCCAGCAGCGGTTTCAGCCGATCCTGCAAGGCCGCGACCGCCGCCGCGTCGCCACGGCGCGCATGGTCGCACAATCGGCGGATCGTGGCCGGAATCACGTTGGATGCGACCGAGATCACCCCGTCGGCACCGGCCAGCATCGCCTCTCCGGCGGTCGGGTCGTCGCCGCTGAGTACGGTGAACCCTTCCGCGCGCAAGGGCAGCAGGGCGCGGATGCGCGCGATTTCGCCGCGCGCTTCCTTGATGCCGACAATTTCCGGATGCGAGCGCAATTGCGCGACCGTGTCCGGGAACAGGTCGCAACCGGTGCGGCTGGGAACGTTGTACAGCATGATCGGCAGCCCGCCCTGCTCGGCCAGTGCGGTGTAATGCACCAGCAGGCCGGTCTGGGTCGGGCGAACGTAGGGCGGAGTCACGATCAACGCCGCGGTCGCTCCGCAGGCATGTGCGCGGCGGGTCTGGGCGATGGTCTTGGCGGTACTCTGCAGGCCGGTACCGGCGAGCACCTGGATGCGCCCGGCGATCACCTCGACCGTGGTCGAGAGCAGCCGGTCGAACTCCACATCCTCCAGCGCGGCGGCTTCGCCGGTCGAGCCCGCAACCACGATCGCCTGCGTGCCGCCCGCGACCTGCATTTCCAGCAGCCGGTGCCAGGCCTGGTAGTCGATGTCGCCGGCGGCCGTGAACGGGGTCGCCAGCGCCGTGATGGAGCCATGGATGCGCAAGATGGTGGTGCTCTCGTTGAATCCCCGCACTCGCGATGTGCGGTTCTCCAATCAGGGATGATTGATAATCCCGCAATGTTACTTGCGGCGCTCAAGCGGTGACAAGTATGCTGGCTTGGTTGCGGGCGCTGTGATTCAGTTATTGCGCCGTCGCCGTCCTTACAGGTCGAATGTTCCAGCCCCATGAAACGAATCCCCGGTGCCTCACCACCCGCACGCCGCAACGGAACCGCCTTGACCGACGAATCGTCCACCCGCCCCGCAGCGAACGAAAACCACCTGCTGATCAACGCCAACGCCGCGCATCCGGATTCGCCGCTGCTCGCGCTGAGCCGGCGCATCGCCGAGAGCGGCTGCAACCTGGCCGACGCACGCCTGTCCAGTGTCGGCCACGACGTGTCGGTGACCGCGCTGGCGGTCGGTTCATGGGACGCGGTGGCCAAGCTCGAGTCGGCGCTGAGCCGGCTGGAGCGCGAAGAAAAAGGCATGAAGCTGATGTGGACCCGCACATCGCCCAAGCCCCTCCAGACCAACCTGCTGCCCTACATCG
>JANXZP010000038.1 GCA_025355485.1 Pseudomonadota bacterium | reverse complement strand
GGCGTGACCTGGCTCGGGCCGCAACCGCAGGCGCGCATGCATGCCGAAGTCCGCAGTGCGTTGTGCACGTTCTGTCCCAACTTCGTGATACCGGAAACATTCGGCCTAGTGTTCGCCGAATCGATGGCTCTGGGCACGCCGGTGTTGACGCACGACTGCGGCGCAGCCAGTGAAGTCATCGCCGACCGCGCGATGGTGCTGCCGGTCACGCGCTGGCAGCGCGCCTACGAACGCGCGTTCGGTGGACTGTCGTCGCGCGCGCGCAGCGGGCCGGAGCGGATGGCCGCGCGCATGGGGTTGTTCGATCCTTACATCGAGCGCATCCGCGCATGGCGCGATGGAGCCAGGCCGCACGTCGGACCCGATCCGCGCTTCGCACTTGCAACGGTCGCCGATCAGTGGCGCGCACTGCTGGAGTCCTCGCGATGAGTGACCTCGCCGATCCATCCAGATCCGCAACAACCGCGTCGACCACCGCGACCCTGCTGGTGATCGCGTATCGCATGCGCGACACGATCGCGGAATCGATCGCTTCAGCGCTCGCGCAGACGGTCGTTTGCGAGATCATCGTGTCGGACGATTGCTCGGGCGATGGCACGATCGAGGCCGCGCAAGCCGCAATCGCTGGTTACGTTGGGCCACACACGATCAGCGTACGCAGCACGCCGTCGAATCTTGGTTTGTGCGGGCATCTCAACGATCTCGCGCAGATCGCGCATGGCGATGTGCTGGTGTTCCTCGCTGGCGACGACGTGGCGTATCCGCAGCGGGTCGAACGCCTGCTCGCGGAGATGGCCGCGCACCCGGATGCGATGGTCGTGGGTTCATCGGTCGACGATATCGATCCCGCCGGCAGGGTGATCGCGACCCGCGCGCGTGGGTTGCCTGCGCTGCTCGACCAACGCTGGTTCCTGCGACGCGGCAAGTTGCTGTGCGTGCTCGGCGCATCGATGGCGGTGCGGCGTTCCTTGATCGTCGACCTGCCGCCGCTGCAAGGCATGGTCGAGGACACCATGCTCACATTGCGCGCCGCTTTGTTGGGCGAATGCCGGTGCGTCGCCGAACCGTTGCTCGGTTACCGCAGGCACGAGAACAACCTCAACGACTTCATGAACGATCGCAGCGAGAAGAATTTCGCGACCTACGAGCGCCGTACGCGGCGACTGGTCACGATGTACCGCAACATCGCCGCCGACCAGGAACGCTGCGTCGCCGCGAGCGCGGATCTCGCCGAAGAACGGAAGCGACTGGCGCTGGAATTGGCCAACATGTACCGGCTGGAAGCCGACATGCGCGAAGCCTTGATCGACAAACCGCGCAGCCAGTGGCTACAGCCGTTGTGGCGCGGGCTCAAGCATCCGGGACTGCGCCGCAAGAGCGCCGAACGCGCGCTGAAATTGTTGCTGCCGCGTCGCTGGTTCGGTCGCAGCTAGCGCGCCGCGACCGTTGCATTTCAACCGCCCGGATCGCTGTCCTTCGCATCGGGCGCACGCGCATCCTCGCGACAACCTGGAGTCCACGCACTGGCCGGAACCAGCCACCACCGCCGACGATTCGCGATGCCTGCGAATTCGGCGCGGCCGCGATCCACGCACGGACCCAGCGCGTCTTCCAGCACGAACAGCCAACGCGTGCGCGGTGATTGCGACTGCCACTCAACGGCAGCGGCGCGCTGTTGCGCCCACGGCTGGTTGAATCCGAACGTCGCCGCAGGGCGGTCGTACTGCAACAGGTTTTGTTCCTTCCAGGCGACCATGCCGAGTTCGCCAGCCGCGCCGATGCGTTGGTCGACACGCTGCATCAACGCATGCGCGGAACTGTATTCGTTGAGCAACGGATGCCCGATCAGTCCGTACATCAACCACACGCCGCCCAGCATCCACGGCAGCGCGAGCCCGGGCCGCTGGCGCAGCCAAAGCCATGCGGCCGCGCACCATGCGCCCATCGCTGCGAGCATCCAGCCGATCGCACGCGCGTGGTCGACGTCGATGCCGATGCCGCGCGCCTCGAACACGTGCCTGAGCCGCTCCGTGTTGGCACCGAGCAGCCACAGCCCCGCCGCAAGCAGCAACATGACCAGTGCCGCACCCGACAGAGACGCGATCCGTCGCGGCCATCGCTGGCGCAGCAAGCCCGGCAGCAACGGCGCGAACGCCAGCGCAGCCATCGGCAGCGCCGGCAGGATGTACACATCGCGCTTGCCGCTCGGGATCGAGAAGAACAGCACGATCAACGCCCACCACACCAGCGGCAGCAGATAGCGCGGATCGCGTCGCCGCAACCGTCGCGCCCACGCCGGAACCGCCCACGGCAACGCCAGGATCAGCGGCGCCCAGCTCAGCATCACCGAGAACTGGTACCACCACGGTTGCACGTGGGTCCACGAATCGGCGTAACGCTGCGCGGTCTGGTGGAACAGGATGTCGTGCGCGTACGCGGCATACGCCGGGTCGTTGCTGGCGCGCACGGCGAGCAGCATCGGCACCAGCCACAACCCGATCGCAACGAGCAACAACACCGGCCCGAGCCAGAACTTCGGATCGTGTACATGCAGTCGCACGCCAGCCCAGCCGCTCGCGCTCGCGTATGCCGCAGGCAGCAGCATCAGGATCGCGAGCACGCCGACGCCCTTGGTGATCACGCCGATGCCGGCAGCGAACCAGCCGAGCATCCACCAGCGCCAGTCCGGCCCGCGCAACACATGCCGGATCAACCCGTAATTTGCGAGCGTGATCCAGAACGTGACCAGCGGATCGATCTGCGCCTTCTTCGACTGGTAGGTGAACTGCACCGCGAACAGCAGTGCGTAGGCCGCGTACAGCCCGACCTTGTGCGACCACAACCGCTTTCCGAGGTCGTACACGCAGGCGATCGTGCCGAACGCGGCAAGCAACGACGGCAGCAGGAATGCGATCCGCCACTCGCGGGTGACCAGGTATCCGACCGCCTGCAGCCACATGAACAACGGCGGCTTGTCGGCGTACAACTCGTTGCCGCGATGCGGGAACAGCCACTGCCCGCTGTCGATCATTTGCCTGGCGACCAGCGCGAACCGCGGTTCGTCGGCCGGCCACGGATCGCGCAGGCCGATGCCGGCGCCGATCACCAGCAGCGCCGCAAGAAAAAGAATCCATTGGTCGCGGCGGATCGAGGTCATCGCGAAACGATAGCAAACCCTCGCCTGGCGAGATCAGTTCGCGGCGTTCTTGCCGAGCAGCGCGTAATAGAAACCGTCCATGCCGTCTTCACCCGGCATGCGCTGGCGGCCCGGATGCGCGGCGCGTCCGTAGCGCTCATCCAGCGGCAGTTCGGCAGCGTCGGGTGTGCGTCCGAGAAACGCGGCAATGCGTTCGGCGTTCTCCGCGCGCAGGATCGAGCACGTCGCGTATAGCATGCGACCGCCGGGTTTGAGCGTGCGCCAAAGCGCATCGAGCAGGCGATCCTGCGTCGCCATCAGCGCGACGAGATCGGATTCGCGCCGATGCCACTTGATGTCCGGCTGCCGACGCACGATGCCGGTCGCCGAACATGGAGCGTCGAGCAGCACCGCATCGAATGGGCCGCCGTACCACCAAGCATCGAGATCCGCCGCATCGACCGCTTGCAAGATCGCGTGCTTGCGCAAATCCAGGCGCTTCAGTGTCGTTTCCATGCGCATCAAACGTTGCGGATCGTTGTCGATTGCGACGAGGGCAGCGACGTTCGTGGTTTCAAGGATCGCGGCACTCTTGCCGCCCGGCGCTGCACAGGCATCGAGCACGCGCTCGCCGTCGCGCAAAGCGAGGGCCGCGACAGCCATCTGCGCGGCTGCGTCCTGCACCGACGCCATGCCTTCGCGCCAGCCCGGCAAGCGCTCGGGCGCAGCGCCTTGATCGAGTCGCAGCGCATGCGCTGGCCATTCTGGCGCTTGCGTTTCAATGCCAGTTGCCACGAATTTTTGCGCATACAACTCGCGGGCAATCGCACGCGGATTCACCCGCAGCCACAACGGCGCGATGGTGTTGCCTGCGGTCAGCAGCGCTTCCCAATCCTGTGGCCAATCGGCGCGCAAACGCGCGACCAGCCAGTCGGGGTATGAATGCACGATCGCCGGATCGTCGCTGACTGGCCACGGCTCGCGCAACGCGCGACGCAGCAAGGCATTGACCAATCCGACGAAGGCCGGCCGACCCAGCAGGCGCGCGGCCTCTGCGGTGGCCGACACCGCCGCGTGCGCGGGCAAGGCGAGCGCATCGAGTTGCGCAAGTCCCGCGAGCAACAGCGATTCGATCGCGTGTTCGCGCACCGGCAAGGGCTTGTCCATCCACTGCGACAGCGCGTGCCGATAGCGGCGCAGATGGCGCAGTGCGTGGAAACAGATCGCCTCGACCAGCGCGCGATCGCGCACGTCGGCGATGGCCTGCAGGGATTCGTTCAATACCGATTTCAGCGAGCGTCCATCGTGCAGCACCGCATCGATCACACGCGCCGCGGCGGCGCGCGCGGCCGCTCCGATGTCATTGCCCAGCGAGGATCGCGGCGCGTCCATCAACGCAGCGACGAGCGCGCGTTGAGATAATCCGAAACCGGCATCGCGCGTCCGCCCTCGCGTTGCACGACGGTCAATCGCAGCACGCCATCGCCGCAGGCGATGTCCACACCGTCGCGCGACATCGCCAGCACGCTGCCTGGCGTGGCGGTATGTTCGACTGCGCGCGCCCTCGCTTCATGGATGCGCAAACGCTCGCCGTCGACCGCCGCTTCGGCGACCGGCCATGGCGAGAACGCGCGCACCTTGCGTGCCAGCACGATCGCCGATTGGTTCCAGTCCAGCTTCGCCTCGGATTTTTCGAGTTTGTGCGCATAGCTCACGCCGACGTCCGCTTGCGGACACGCGACCGGGCGCATGTTCGCGCGCAGCAACGTGAGTCCATCGGACAGCACTTCGGCGCCGAGTTCGGCCAGGCGGTTGTGCAGGCTGCCTGCGGTGTCGTCGGAATCAATAGCCGTGGTTTGCGAAAGCAAGACCGGGCCGGTGTCCAGGCCCTCGGCCATCTGCATCAGGCAGACGCCGGTCTGCGCATCGCCGGCCTCGATCGTGCGCTGGATCGGCGCCGCGCCACGCCAGCGCGGCAGCAGAGATGCGTGCACGTTCCAGCAGCCAAAGCGCGGAGTCGCGAGGATTTTCGGCGGCAGGATCAGCCCGTAGGCGACCACGACCAGCAGGTCGGGCTTGAGTTCGGCGAGTGCGTTTCGTGCTTCGACGGTTTTCAGAGTGGCCGGCTGGCGCACCGGCCAGCCGTTGTTCAGCGCCGCCTGCTTGACCGGCGAAGCGGCAGACTGACGGCCGCGCCCGGCGGGGCGATCGGGTTGGGTATAAACCGCAGCGATCTCGCCATGACGCGCGACCGCGCGCAGGCTGGGTAGGGCGAATTCGGGGGTGCCGGCGAAAACGATCCGCAGCGGGCCACTCATGCCGTGGTGGCGCGGTCAGCCGCCGTTGCGACCGAAGGGTCGCTCGCGCGTCCGATCCCTTCGGCGGCTTTCTCGGCGGCTTCGGCTGCAGCGTCCCGACGCGCCTTGGCGAGTTTCTTCTTCACCATCTCGCGCTTGAGCGGAGACAGGTAATCCACGAACAGCTTGCCGGCAAGGTGGTCCATCTCGTGCTGGATGCAAACCGCGAGCACGCCGTGGGCGTCGCACTCGAATGACTGGCCGTCGCGATCGAGCGCGCGCACGCGGAGATGCTCGGCGCGATGCACGTCGGCATAGATGCCAGGCACCGACAGGCAGCCCTCCTGATAGACCTGTTCGCCATCGCTGGCGAGGATTTCCGGATTGATGAACACCATCGGGGCATCGGCGTTTTCCGACACGTCCAACACCAGCAGGCGCTGGTGCACGTCGACCTGGCTCGCGGCCAAGCCGATGCCCGGCGCGGCGTACATGGTTTCGAACATGTCATCGATCAGCGCGCGCAGGGTGTCGTCCACCTGCGCCACCGGTTTGGCGACGGTGCGCAGGCGGCGGTCGGGGAATTCAAGGATGTTCAGCTTGGCCATGGGGTCGAGATGGGGGTGTGCGGACGGGGTGCAAGTCGCGGATGCCCATTGTAACGCCGACGCTTGCAATTGGCGGCGGAAAATGGTCTATATGCAGTCAACCTGCCGGGGAAATCAGGTAGATAGCCGCCATGCTTAATCGAATGCTTGCGCTCGTGGGCGCCCTACTGTTGAGCCTCGCCACTTACGCCATCGCGGCGGACTTGCGCGGGGATCATCCGAACTCCTATATCGTCCAGAGAGGCGATACGCTCTGGAGCATTTCTGCCAAATTCCTGAGGCAGCCTTGGCTGTGGCCGGAAATCTGGCAGGCCAATCCGCAGGTGCGCAACCCGCACCAGATCTATCCGGGCGACGTGCTCAACCTGGTTTACCTCAACGGCCAGCCCAGGATCGAGCTCAGCAGCGGTGGCCGCAGCATGGAACCTGCGATCGACACGATCCCGCTCGCGGATGTGCAGGACTTCCTCAAGAAGCTGCGCATACTCGATTCGGTCAAGGAGCTGCCCTACGTGGTCGGCCTCGAGGAAGACCAGCCACTGGCCGCAAGCGGCATGATCGTCTACGCGCGCGGCATCCCGAACGCGCAGGTCGGCGACATGTTCGCGATCGTGCGGCCAACCGTTGCCTATGGTCGTTCGCACCGTGGCTCCGGCGAATTCATGCTGCGCCACGACGATCTTGATTTCCGCGGCAACAAGCTCAGCGGCCCCAACCAGGACAACTACTGGAAGGACGTGATGTACGGCACCGCGGGCCAGCCCGAGTACCTCGGAACCGAGGTCAAGGAACTCTCGCTCGCGCAAGTCACCCGTCCGCAGGGCCACGGCATCGAAACCGCTACCTTGCTGCTGATCGGCGACGGCTCCGAAGTGCATGAAGGCGATCGGCTGGTTCCAGTCGAGACGCAGCCATTCGACCTGCAGTTCTTCCCGCATCCGCCGAGCCGGCAGGCCGTCACCTCCGAATACACCAAGTTCCGCGTGATCGGTGTGCCCGACGACATCCATTTCGCGGGCACCCACGAGGTCATCGCGCTGGCCGGCGGCAAGGTCGACAATATCGACAACGGCACGGTGTTTTCGATCTGGCGGATCGGCAGCAACAAGGCCGATGACGTCGCCCACCACAACAAGCTGGCTGCGGACATCGACCGCGTCAAGCTGGCCGACGAATACGAAGGCCACGTGATGGTGTTCCGTGCGTTCGACCGCATGAGCTACGGATTGCTGATGGACGGCACCAAGCCGATTCAGGTCGGCGATATCCTCAAGCACCCGGACGCCACCCGCTAACGTGACGGCGGCGCCGGATGCGCCGCCCGCCATGCCCGGCAGCACACCCACCACCGACAACTCTCGCGCCTGGCTGCATTTGCTGCGAGCGGGCATCGGCGCGTCCGCGCTGCGCACGATGGCCGAAGCGCACGGCAACGCGAGCGCAGCGATCGATCGCCCGGATGCCGAATGGCGTGCCGCAGGAGCCCCCGCCGATGCACTGGTCGCTCTGCGTTCGCGCAATCACGAACTCCCCGCAGGCGACATCGCGTGGGTCGAGGCAGCCGACCAGCATCTGATCGGCTGGGACAGCGCGGACTATCCCGCGCTGCTGCGCCGCAGCCCCAGTCCTCCGCCCGCCTTGTTCGTCGCCGGCGATCCGAACCTGCTCTGGTACCCCCAGGTCGCCGTGGTCGGCAGTCGCAACGCCACCGCGGGCGGCATCGACAACGCGCGCGATTTCTCGCGCGCGCTGATCGCCGCGGGCCTGACCATCACCAGCGGCATGGCCGAGGGCGTCGATGCCGCTGTGCATCTTGCCGCGCTCGATGCGGGCGTGGCAACGATCGCGGTGGTCGGCACCGGAACCGATGTCGTGTACCCGCGCCGCCATGCAAAGCTCGCCGAGCGCATCCGCGCGAGCGGCGCAATCGTCAGCGAATTCCTGCCCGGCACCGAGGCGCGCCCTGAGTTTTTCCCGCGCCGCAACCGCATTCTCGCCGGGTTGAGCCTGGGTACCCTGGTGATCGAAGCCGCCGAGCGCAGCGGCGCGCTGATCACGGCGCGGCTGGCAGGCGAAGCCGGTCGCGAGGTGTTCGCCGTGCCAGGCTCGATCCACAACCCGCTTGCGCGCGGCTGCCACCGGCTGATCCGGCAGGGCGCAGCCCTGGTCGAG
>JANXZP010000022.1 GCA_025355485.1 Pseudomonadota bacterium | reverse complement strand
CATTTCCGACGTCAACCAGCAGATGATCGCGCTGACCGGGCGCACGCGCGATGAATTGATCGGCGCGCCCTGCAAGAACTTCTTCACCGACCCTATCCGCGCCGATGCCGCGATCAAGCGCGTGCTCACCGAGAACAAGGTCAGCGACTACGAGCTGACCGTGCGCGCCCAGAACGGCGAGGAAACGGTGGTGTCGTACAACGCCGCGACCTTCCATGACCGCGATCGCAAGTTGCAGGGCGTGTTCGCCGCTGCGCGCGACGTCACCGAGCGCAAGCGCCTGGACCAGGTGCTGCAGGAAAACAACATCGAGCTGGAGAACGCCAAGCTCGCCGCGGAAAGGGCCAACCTCGCGAAATCGGATTTCCTTTCGAGCATGAGCCATGAGCTACGTACGCCGCTCAGCGCGATCCTCGGCTTTGCGCAACTGATACAGACCGGCTCGCCGCTGCCGACGGCCACCCAGAAGCGAAGCATCGACCAGATCCTACAGGCTGGTTGGTACCTACTCGAACTGATCAATGAAGTCCTCGATCTCGCGCTGATCGAATCCGGCAAGCTGTCGTTGTCGCTGGAACCGATCTCGCTGACCGAAGTCATGCGCGAATGCGAGGCGATGATCGAATCGCAGGCGAAAAAGAACTGCATCAGCGTGGCCTTTCCGCATTTCGATATCCCGTACTTCGTCAAATCCGACCGGACACGGCTGAAGCAGATCCTGATCAACCTCCTATCCAACGCGATCAAGTACAACAAGGCGGATGGGGCGGTGGTCGTGCACTACATCACGCCTTCGCCGGACCGTATTCGCATTTGCGTCGAGGACACCGGCGAAGGCCTGCCGCCGGAAAAACTCGCCCAGCTGTTCCAGCCGTTCAATCGACTCGGCCAGGAGTCGAACACGGTGCAAGGCACCGGCATCGGCCTGGTCGTATGCAAGCGGCTGGTCGAATGGATGGGCGGCGTGATCGGAGTGGAAAGCACCGTCGGCGTGGGCAGCGTGTTCTGGATCGAATTGAACCTGACCGCCGAACCGCAACGTGCCGTCGGCACAGCCGAACTCGCGACTCGCACCCATGTACTGGCGCATGCCGACGCCAAGTTGCACACCCTGCTTTATGTCGAGGACAACCCCGCCAACCTGATGCTGGTCGAAGACATCATCGCGCGCCGGCCTGACATCCGCTTGCTGAGTGCGATGGACGGCAATCTTGGGGTCGCAATTGCACGCGCGTCGCTGCCGGATGTCATCCTGATGGATAACAACCTGCCTGGCATCAGCGGCGTCGAGGCGTTGAAAATTCTGGCCGAGGATCCGGCAACCGCGCACATCCCGGTGATCGCGCTCAGTGCGAATGCAATGCCGCACGACATCGCCAAAGGCCTGGAAGCAGGGTTCTTCAGTTACCTGACCAAACCCATCAAGGTCAACGAGTTCATGGATACGCTGGACGTCGCCCTCATCTTTGCGAAAACGAGATCGGCCAGCGCCACTATCGAGAAAAAAACATGAAGACTGTAGCCATCGATATTCTTGATGCCCGCATCCTGGTTGTAGACGACCAGGACACCAATGTGCAGTTGCTCGAGCAAGTACTCAGTGAGGCCGGCTATACCAGCATCACCTCGACCACGAATCCGCAGGACGTTTGCGCACTGCATCGCAAGAACCGCTACGACCTCATCCTGCTCGATCTGCAGATGCCCGGCATGGATGGCTTCCAGGTGATGGAGGCCCTCAAGACAAACGGTGCGGACAGCTATCTTCCGGTGCTGGTGCTTACGGCCCAGCCGGGCCACAAGCTGCGCGCGTTACAAGCCGGCGCGAAGGATTTCATCAGCAAGCCATTCGATCTGGTCGAGGTCAGGACGCGCATTTACAACATGCTGGAAGTGCGGCTGCTGTACAAGAAACTCGAGGGCTACAGCAAGGTGCTTGAAGAAACGGTACTGGAACGGACTGCCGAACTGCGCGAGAGCGAAGCGCGCTATCGCAGCCTGACCGAACTCGCCTGCGACTGGTATTGGGAGCAGGACGAGACCGGAAACTTCACCAAGGTGTCCGGCCCGGTCCTGGAGATGCTCGGGATCCGCGTGGGCACATTGGCGGAGAGTGCCAGCAGTGCGCAGGTTCCTGGCTGGAACCAGCAGGAGCAGCAGGAACTGCAGGCGCGGATTGCAGCACGGGAGCCATTCCTGGATTTCGTCTTCAACCGCGTCAATGCCGATGGCTCGCGACAACAGTTCCTGGTGAGCGGGGAGCCGATGTTCAGCCGCTCCTGCAGCTTCATCGGTTACCGCGGAATCGGCGTGGAGCGCATCGTCAACAAGATCGAAAGCAGCATCGCGACGCTCGACGATGTCCTCGCTCCATAATCCGAACCAGAACCACCTTCTCGCCGCCCTGCCCGCGGCGGAATTCGAGCGCCTTGCCGCGCACCTGGAACTGGTCCCGATGGCGCTGGGCGAAATCTTGTACGAACCCGATGGACAGATGCGGCACGCTTATTTCCCCACCACCTCCATCGTGTCGCTGCACTACGTCATGGAGTCCGGCGCATCGGCCGAAGCCGCCGGGGTGGGCAATGAAGGCGTCGTCGGTATCTCGCTGTTCATGGGTGGGGACACCACGCCGAGTTCGGCCGTGGTGCAGATCGTAGGCCACGCCTACCGTCTGGAACAGCACTGGCTGAAAGAGGAGTTCAATCGGTCCGGTTTGATGCAGCGGTTGTTGCTGCGCTACACGCAGGCGCTAATTACCCAGATGTCCCAGGCCGCAGCGTGCTATCGCCACCATTCTGTCGAACAGCAAGTGTGCCGCTGGCTGTTGATGACGCTGGATCGCACGTCCTCGCGCGAGTTGATCGTGACGCAGGAGTTGGTCGCCAAGATGCTCGGCGTGCGCCGGGAAGGCATCACCGAGGTCGCGGGGAAATTGCAGCACGGCGGCTTTATCCGTTACCGCCGCGGCCACATTGCCGTGCTGGATCGATCCGGGCTTGAGGCCCGCACATGCGAGTGCTACGCGGTCGTCAAGAAGGAATTGATCCGCCTGCTGTCCGATGTGCGGTATCGCTAGGATGTTCCTGCGGTCGTCTTGCGAAGCGCGTCAGGAAACAGTTGATTGCGCACGCTTTGTCGTGCGCTACAGCGACCGGGATTGTAGAAGCGGTGTTGATCCGACATGCCCGCCTCGCAAGCCCCGACCAAACCTGAATGGCTTGCGCGAGATTCCAGCAGGCGGTGCCTGCCCGTCATCTGCGAGGCGTACGCTCGGCCCAAGTGCGGCGTGCCGATCCATGCAGGCCGTGTACTGATGCATTTCGCTTCTCAAGGACGAGGTCATGCCGAACACCGACGTTGGTGAAGGTCTTCGCGACAAGCACAGCGGCCCCGACGGCATCAGCGAGTTCCGGCGGCAGAAAACATTGCTCAAGACCGGCGCATTGCAGGATGCGATCTTCAACAGCGCGTACTTCTCCAGCATCGCGACCGACGAGAAAGGCGTCATCCAGATCTTCAATGTCGGCGCCGAACGGATGCTCGGCTACGCGGCGCTGGACGTCGTCAACAAGATCACCCCGGCCGACATTTCCGATCCGCAGGAATTGATCGCGCGCGCGGCGACCCTGAGCGTGGAACTGGATACGCCGATCACGCCGGGCTTCGAGGCGCTGGTGTTCAAGGCCTCGCGCGGCATCGAGGACATCTACGAGCTGACCTACATCCGCAAGGACGGCAGCCGTTTTCCGGCGATCGTGTCGGTCACGTCGCTGCGCGATGCGCAGGAAAACATCATCGGCTATCTGCTGATCGGCACCGACAACACCGCGCGCGCGCAGGTCGAGGAAGCGCGCGCCCTGCTCGACCAGCGGCTGCGCGACCAGCAGTTCTATACACGATCGCTGATCGAATCGAACATCGATGCCCTGATGACGACCGACCCGCAGGGCATCATTTCCGACGTCAACCAGCAGATGATCGCGCTGACCGGGCGCACGCGCGATGAATTGATCGGCGCGCCCTGCAAGAACTTCTTCACCGACCCTATCCGCGCCGATGCCGCGATCAAGCGCGTGCTCACCGAGAACAAGGT
>JANXZP010000209.1 GCA_025355485.1 Pseudomonadota bacterium | reverse complement strand
GGAGCCGGTATCGAGCGACGATTCGTGGTTCGAAACACATGGTGTGAAACTCGTCGCCGATTAGCGGCAAAGGAGCGGGCAGGTACGCCGGGATCGCTTCGTCAGCCCGCTACTTGCCGATTACTCCCCCTTGTCGCCCTGGCTGGCCTGCCGCACCAGATCATCGATGACCGTGATGTCGTCCACCTTGCAGATGAAGGCCGGATCGCGAAGCATCTGCTGCAAGTGCGCATGGATTTCGCGACTGCGGTGGTACTCGCCGATCATGACGAGCGGGCGGTCGTCGAATTGCGTCGCGATTTCGGCGATAACCTGGCTGGACTGGGCATGCGCCGAAGCCGGTGGGAGCAACGCGGCGGTCAACAGAACTGGAATACGCATGGTCATGTGGCGAAGGATTGGCCGGACAGTCGAGTCAGGAGAACCACCACCGCTCCTATCTGGTTCCCCTCACCGCCAAACCGGCCTCGGCATCCGCTTGAACCCGATCGAAAGCGTCCAGCGCGGATGCGCCTTGTCGGTGTCGTCTTTCTCGAATCCGAAATCGCTCGGCACGTAACCTTGGTCGGCGCCGATCGCGCGTTGTTCGGGGTCGGTGCGCTGAGCCATGTGGACGGTGTCGAGGTTCGGTTCCAGGCGCTTGTCGAAACGGCCTTTCGGCCCCTTGCTGTAGATCGCGTCGATGTAGCCGCCGCTGGTTTCGCCTTCCGGGTAGCGGAAGATGTTCTCGGTGTAGAGCCAGTGGAACGTGCGGTCCTTGCCGTCCAGCGGAAGAATGCGTTCCATCTCGGCCGCGATCAGCAGGTGGTCGGTTCCGACGGGTACCGAGAACGGAGTCATGCCGACATTCTTCGACTGGATTTTCCGATCGATCGCCACCACCGCGGTCAGGTGCGCTTCGCCTTTCGCATTGGTGACCACGCGCTCGCCCGCGGTCGGGCTTTGCCAGTCCTGTCCGCTGAAGGTCAGGCGCACCGATTGATTAGCGAGCGGTTTGTAGTCGTTGTCGGTCAGTTTCAGGGTGACATGCAGCGTGATCGTCTCGGCGTGCACCACGCCGGTCATTGCTGCGAGCAGGCCAGCCAGCAAATGCCGCCATTTCATGATCGCCGCTCCCGAGTTCCCGTCCGACGCGAACCTATTTCTTGATCGCCTTCACCGCATCCAGCGTTTCCTTGACGTGTTGCTTCGGATCGAGGTTCGAGTAGACGTGCACGATCGATCCCGACGGTGCGATCACGTAGGACGTACGGTCGGACCATTCGGGCTTCATCGACAAGATGGCGTCGTATTGCTTGGCGATCTTCGCGCCCGGATCGGATGCGACCGGGAACTTGCCGCTGCAGTGTTCGGTTTCCTTCGAGAAATCCGCCAGCTGATCCGTGTTGCCCGCGGTCACGCCGATCACGGTGGCGTGCAGCGCCGTGAATTGGTCGATGGCCGCAGAGAACAGGTGGGCCTCGATGTTGCAGCCGGAGGTGTGCGCGGCGGGGAAGAAGTAGACCACCACCGGGCCCTTCTTCAACGCGTCGGCGAGCTTGAAGTCGAAAGGTTTTCCGGCGAGGTAGGCCGGCGCACTGAAATCGGGCGCCTTGGTGCCTTCCTTCAATGCGGCGAGTGACGGCGATGCCAGCGTGATGGTGCCGACGGCGGCGATGGCGGCAAGCTTGAATGCGTGTTTCATGACGGTGGCTCCTGAGGGGACTGATGCCTTATACACCGTTGCCGAACGATGGTGGCAAGTGCAATCAAACCTGCGGATTCGCCGGACGCAACTCCACGGCCAGCCCGAGTTGTAGGATAAATGCCCGACGCGGCAGGGGAGGGCCTGAAATGCCGACACTGATCTGGGTGGTGTTCATCGCGGGCGCATTCGCGGCCTCGTATTTCTTCGGGCCGACGGGGAGGCTTGTGTACGCCCTCGTGGTCTCCGTGGTGGTCCTGCTGTTCCGCAGGCAGCTGACGATCATGCTCACGCACGCCGCATCGAAACTCGGCCTGATCAAGGCGACGATCGACAAGATGCCGTCGGCGATCCATCTCGCGAGGGCGGCGGCGATGGACGAGGCGGCCAAACCGGAGGCAGCGGACCTATCGGCCGCCGGCTTCGTCGATGCGGGTGCGTGGGACATCCCGCCGATGCCGAAGATCAAGCTGACGCTGATGATCCATCCTGCCGACGATTTCCTTGCGGCGATCGAAACCGCATCGTCGATCGGCTCGCAGGTGAACGTCCACACCCTGTACTCCGATGGCGGCGTGACGACGTACACGAATACCAAACTGCCGGGCCCGAAGATGCAGCGCCCCGGTATCACTTATGTGCGAATGCCCGGCGCATCCGTCGCCGCGTTGCTGTCGAAAGCTCGCAGCGAGCGGCGCCGCGACGAAATCAGCGCGGTGAGCGTGGAGGACGCACCACGCATCTACGAACGGCTGTACGCGGAGTCGATCCGGTTCCGGAAGGCGCAGGGCGCGTAGCGGCGCCGGCGAAATGCCAGCAAAGATGTGCCGGGCCGACCGAACGACTATGGCCGCGCCCATTTTCTTGCGTGATACTCCGCACATGAAAAAACTTCTACTTGGTGTGTTGTTCCTGGTCGTTGCGGCATCCTTGCAGGCAGCCGAACCGACGGCGCCAGCCGCGCGAACCATCGTGCTGGTGCGCCACGGAAATTACGTGCCGGATCCGTCAGCGGACGCACAATTGGGGCCGGGCCTGTCACCGCTTGGTGTCGCCCAGGCGCATCTGCTCGGTGCGCGACTGGCGGGATCGCCGATGCGATTCGACGCGCTGTATGTCAGTCCGATGCAACGAGCGCGCGATACCGCAGCAGTCATCGCCGCGGATTTCCCGGGACGTGAGTTCAAGGTGATCGACGATCTCGCCGAATGCACGCCGCCATCGCGTCGTGTCGAGATCATGGCGAACGAGAAGCGCGATGATCTGGCCGCGTGCAAGGCGCAGCTCGATCGGATTTTTACCGAATATTTTCGCCCATCGTCAGGCGCCGAACGCACCGAGCTGTTCGTCTGCCACGGCAACGTGATCCGTTACCTGGTCACGCGCGCGCTGGGCGTGGACACCGCCGCGTGGCTGGAGATGTCGGTCGGGCATGCGAGCATCACGAAAATCCGCATCGAGGCCAACGGCAGCATCAAGGTGATCGCGGTCGGCGATGTCGGACACCTGCCGCCGAACATGCTCACCGGCGCGACTGGCGACAGCGAGCGCAGCCTCGCGATTCCGCCACTGCCGGAAATGTCGAAGCACTGAGCGCCGGCGATTTCGGGAAAGGCTGTCAGCGCGAACTGGGACCTTTCCCCGTCAATGCGCCAGCGGCCGCGGCATCCGCTTGAACCCGAGTGAAAGCGTCCAGCGCGGATGGGCCTTGTCGGTGTCGTCGCGGTCGAGCAGGAAATCGGTCGGCACGTAGCCTTCGTCGCCGCCGATCGCGCGTTGTTCGGGATCGGTGCGCTGCGCCATGTGCACGACGCTGAGGTTCGGTTCCAGCTGTTTGTCGAAGCGGCCCTGCGGGCCCTTGCCGAAGATCGAGTCGATGTAACCGCCGCTGGTTTCGCCGCTCGAATAACGGAACACGTTTTCCGTGTAGAGCCAATGGAAGACCTTCTCGTGTCCGTCCACTGAAAGGACTCGCGGCAACTCCGCCGCGATCAGCAGGTGATCGGTTCTGACCGGCACCGAGAACGGCGTCATGCCGACATTCCGTGATTGCGCTTGCGTGTCGATTTGCACCACGGCGGTGAAATGCGCCACGCCGTTCGCGTCGGTGACGACACGCTGGCCCGCATTCGGGCTGCGCCAATCCTGTCCGCTGAAGGTCAGCCGCACCGATTGGTTCGCGAGCGGTTTGTAATCGTCGTCGGTCAGCTTCAACGTGACCGCGAGCGTGATGGACTCGGCATGGGCCGCACCGGCCATCGCAACAAACAGGCATGCCAGCGCTATCCACGATTTCATGATCGGTACTCCTGTATAGGCCGTTGTGTTCATTGCTTGCGCATCGCATCGATCTGCGACTTGTATCCATCGCGTACGGCGCCGTTGCTCAGCGATTCGGCGCGGCCCAAGGCCTTGATGGCATGCCGCATATCGCCCCCCAGCACGTACGCGCGGGCGATGGCAGCGTAGAAGCGGTGTTCGCCGCCGTGTAACCAGACCGCGCGCTGGTACTGCTCGATCGCGAGGAGATAGTCGCCGGCGTGTTCGTACTCCACTGCCTGCAGGAAGTGGAAGAACGGATCGTTTTGCTGCAAGCGTTCCATGCGCTCACGGAATTGCGCGGCGCGATCGCCCCTGCGTTCGGCGAGATTGGCCATGTTCGCCAGAGCGCTGGTGTTCGCGGGTTCCAATGCCAGCGCCTTGGCGTAGGCGCGTTCCGCGGCGGCTTCGTCGCCATTGCGCAGGTACAGCACGCCGGCGTTGCTCCAGTTCGTGGCGAAGCCCGGGTCGAGTTCCAGCGCCGTGCCCATCTCTTGCAGCGCGGGCGCGATGCGATCCTGTTCGAGGTCGCGCATCGCGAGGTTGTTGTAGAAGTGCGCCAGCAGGCGCTGGTCGGAAACGTGCGCGCGTTCTTTCAGCGCGATCACCGAATCGCCTGCGATATCGACCACGTAGCCGTTGTCGCCGATGCGTACGACCGCATTGATGTGGTCCACGCGATAGAAGATGTCGTTGTCCTGGTGCCAGGCCAGCGTTTCGGGAATCTCCTGCGGATACGCGTCCAGGCCCGCTGCGCGCGCGAGCGCGAGGAACGTCATGGTGAAGGACAGGCAATTCGCGCTGCGCGTGGCATAGGCTTGTTCGACGGATTCAGTGGCGTCGTCCTGATAGACCGGACCCAGGCCTTTGTCGTCGAACACCAGGTGCAGCAGGCGATTGAGCCGCACTCGCTGCGAAGGCGATCCCGCGAGCACTTCTTCCTCCAGGCGCGCGCGCAAGGCCGGCGGCAGCGCCATGGTTTGCGCTGGCGGCACGACGATCGCGTCGGACTCCATCGCGGGCGCGGAGACCGCCAACATCGCGGCGAACACCCAAGGGAACATCCGCGAGCCTCCGCTTCGACGGGCAGGGATGAGTCGGGCCGAGTATATGCCTGGTGGCATATGCCTGATTGGAGCAAGGGAATCGGAACGGGCTGTCAGCAGCGATTGCTCGACCATCTCATATTGCATTGGGTACGCAGCAGTGCACGCATGAAAAGGCCCGGCCGGATCGCTCCGGTCGGGCCATGCAAAGCACGCTGATGTGATGGATCAGGCGGCTTTTTTCAGTGTCATCTTTTGCGCCCGCATGATGTCGTGGCAACTACGCACTTCCGGCATGTAACGCGTGATGATCGTGTGCGCAATGGCCGACGTTTTCTCGTCGCTCAACGCCTTGTCGAACGCCTTCATCAGGCGGTCTTCGGACTCTTCGAGTTGGGCCACATAGGCGTAGTCCTTGTCGCCGAGCAGGGCGCGAACCTCGCCATAGAACTTGGCGAAATCACCGGTCCATGTTCCGGTCTCGGCGGGCTGCTCGCCAACCGCGCGGATTTCATTCGAGAGTCCGTGCACGATGTCACCCTTCACTTTTGCGAGTCGGGCAAATAGCGATTTGAGTTCCGGACTGTCGACCTTGGTAGCGGCAAGCTCGTAGAAACTCTTGCCATCACGGGTCGCAGAGACGAGGTCGTTGAGGATGTGATTGCTATGGTTCATGTGCACTCCTTGTTGCATGATTTACCAGTCGACGCGCTGTCGAAAAGGGTCGCATTGCGCGACCGGCGCGACTGGAACATGGCGGCAAAGCTGGCGGTACCATCCGGGACGCGCCGTCACAATTCGTGCTTCACCGCTGGACACGATGATACGCAAGAAGCAATGAACCGGATGTTATTCGATCCGATGCAACAATGAACAACGTTGTCGCAGGCACGGATGCGCGCATCCATCCGCTCGACTATCGATGATCGCGTGCGCGAATCCGCGAACTCCGCGATCACCGGTCGTCGCCTAGAAGACTCCGAGGATCTGCCACTTCCCGTCGCCGCCACTGAAGCGATAAGCCGAGGCTCCTTCCTCCAGCGTGAAGCATTTGTCGAGGTAGAGTCCCCAGCAAAACGCCAGTTCGTCCTTGCCGGTGGGATCCATCAGGTGCAGCCCGTCCGGCAGCAGCGTCCATCCACCGTTCTGCGGACCCAGCCAGCCTTCACCCGGCGATTTCCACTTGCCGGTGGCGGCATTGACAAAAACAAGTTCCGGTTCTTTCTCACCCTTCTTGGTCAACTGCATCGAAACGCTTTGATTCGGCATGACGATTCTCCCCTGACGAACACGATGGACGGATATTTCCCCTGCGAAAGCCCGGCACGAAGCGTGCACAGCGACATCATGCGCAGCCGCGCACCCGGCGGCAAGTCATTTGAGCCAAACCCGGCAGTTCTGCTATAAAAACGGTCGGTTCCTGATCGACATCAACCAAGGGAAACGCCATGGGCGCAAACGACATGTATTCGGGTAGCCGTTTTTGCGGCGCGGTGCAGTTCACGGTCACTGGCGCACCGGCGGCGATGGGCTATTGCCATTGCCAGTCGTGCCGGCACTGGTCTGCCGGCCCGGTCAATGCGTTCACCTTGTGGCAGCCCGGCGCGCTGAAAGTGACCCAAGGCGCCGAACGCATCGGCACCTACAACAAGACGCCGACCAGTTATCGCAAGTGGTGCAGGCAATGCGGCGGGCATCTGTTCACCGAACACCCGACGATGGGCCTGACCGACGTCTACGCCGCGATGCTGCCGACCCTGAAGTTCGAACCCGGCGTGCACGTGCACTACCAGGAATCCGTGCTGCGCATCCACGACGGCGTGACCAAGATGAGGGACATGCCCGGAGAGATGGGCGGCTCGGGCGAAGTGTTGGCGGACTAGCGCGCCGCAATAAATGCGGGAGGCGATCATGGCAACCGGTTGGGCAGGCGACGGCGCGGTGCAGGATCAGATCGACGCGACCATCAAGGACGGAATCAAGCGCGTCCGCAGCAAACTGCCGAAAGGCCCGGGACTGGCGCACTGCGAGGAATGCGACGTGGCGATTCCGAAAGCGCGGCGCAAGGCGGTGCCGGGCGTGCGCCTGTGCGTGTCGTGCCAGGAAGCGCGCGATCGCGAAGACGGCGCGGCCAGCGGCTACAACCGACGCGGCAGCAAGGACAGCCAGTTGCGCTGAGCAACGCAATGAGGAACTGCGCATCCATGCGAGGAACCATCTTTATTCATGCCAATGCGGGACACGCACTGCGCCACGGGTGCGTGACGTTGCGATCATCGGATGTGCTCGACTGCATGGGCGGTTTTCACGCCGGCGATCGCGTCCATGTGGTGGTGCGCGGCGGCGACGGCGGTCAGGGCGTCATCGCCACAGGGATCGCTCGTTGCGATGCGGATGCGTTGCGGCAGGCTCGAAGTCGTTCGATCGAGGCGCGCGATCCGCCGATGGAAAACGATGACCGGGGTATCGTGATGGACGCGCAGGATATGGAGTTGCTTTGGCCATCGAGTCAGCTGGATCATCCATGAACCCGATGGCCAAGGTGCCATGGTGACCAGCCGCAAAGCGCAACCGGGCGATGTGCAATTGTCCCTGGCCGGATTCGCCGAGCCCGCCATACCCATCAAGCCCGTGATGAAGGATCGCCTGTTCCTCGCCATCTTTCCGGACAAGGCCGCGCTGGCATCCATCGAGAAAGTCGCGCAACACGCGCCGCGCGAACACGGCGTGCACGGCAGGCCATTGCTGTCCGAACGTTTCCACGTGACCCTGCATCATCTGGGCGATTTCGTGGAGTTTCCACCCGGGCACGTCGCTGCCGCGTTGTCGGCGCTAGCACGGATCGCGGCCTCGCCATTCGAGATTACGCTGGACCGTCTCGCAAGTTTTCGCGGAAGACCGGGCGCGCATCCCTGCGTATTGCGATGCCCAGGCGATCACGCAGGCATCGGCGCGCTCTGGCACGAATCGCGCGTGCATCTGGCCGCTGAAGGTTTCGCGCCTTGGCTGCAGCGTACGTTCACGCCACACATGACACTGCTGTATGGCGACCAGTCGCTGGCCGCGCCGGTACGGATCGAGCCCATAGCGTGGACCGTCCGCGAGATCGTCCTCGTGTACAGCCTGCTCGGCAAGACCGAACACCGAGTATTGGGGCACAGGCAGCTTGCAACGTGACGTGATGAATTGCATGGCATCCTTGTTGCTGCGATCGATCCCGTCGCAATCATCATCATCACCCAACACGCATCCTCTCGACTTTCCACCAGCTAGGCGAACACCATGCCGGCAGCCGCCACGATTCCTTTGCCGCAACGCGTGATGTTGACCGACGACGAACGCATCGCGCATGCGAAGCGCTTCGCCGATGAGCTCGCGCGGCGGCGCACCGTGCGCGAGTACGCGTCGACGCCAGTGCCGCGCGAATTGATCGAACACTGCCTGCGCGCGGCGGGCAGCGCGCCCAGCGGCGCGAACCAGCAACCGTGGCGGTTCGTTGCTGTTTCCGACGCAGCGATCAAGCACCGCATCCGCGAGGCGGCCGAGGCCGAGGAGCGCGAGTTCTACACCCATCGCGCTACGCCGGAATGGCTGGAAGCGCTGGCGGTGCTCGGTACCGATGCCGAAAAGCCCTTTCTCGACATCGCGCCGTGGCTGATCGCGATTTTCTACAAACGCTTCACCACCGATGCGGAGGGCAACAAGCACAAACGCTATTACCCGCACGAGTCGGTCGGCATCGCCACCGGTTTGCTGATCGCCGCGCTGCATCGCGCCGGGCTTGCGACATTGACCCATACCCCGAGCCCGATGGGTTTCCTCAACGAAATCGTCGGCCGGCCGCGCAACGAGATGCCGTACCTGTTGCTCGTGACCGGCCATCCCGCCCACGCCTGTCGCGTGCCGGACATCCAGCGCCTGCCGCTGGAGGACTACGCCAGCTTCATCTGAACACAGGGCCTTCCGGTGGGCATGGCGCGCGGCCTTTTCCGGGAGTAGGATTTTCTCCGAATGTAACGCAAGGGGAGATGCCATGAAACACCGTGTGCGCAACCTCGCTTTCGCAGCCATCGCAGGCGGCATCGTCGCCTGCTCGCCGCAAGGCGCGAGCAATTCCACCGTTACTGCACCGGCCGCGTCATCGACTGCGCCGGCTCCCGCTGCTGCTACTGCTACTGCCACTCCACCGCCTGCGCCGACGCCCAGCGCGCCGGTCACGCCGGGCGGCACGATCGAGCAGGCCGCGACCGCCGCCATCGGCACCGCGATCGACGGCGAGATCGTGAAAACCGACCAGAACAACTTCTACAAGTTCGACGTCGCCTTGAAGCAGCGCGACCTTGGCATCGTGCGCGAGCAGAACAAATCGACCACGCTCAAGCCCGACTTCAAGCTGTTCAACGCTGACCGCGCGCAGGGCGCGGAGAGTTACGACGGCACGCCGGGCGCGAGCGTCGAACGCATGATCGCGCTGGAGCCGGGCCAGTCGTTCTACGTCGAAGTGCTCAACTACGGATCGTTGGGCAAGTACACTCTCTCGGTCACGCCGCAGAAGGCCTTCGATTCGCACGAGCCGAACGACGACGTGCTGTCAGCAACTCCGATCGCGATCGGTACGCCGATCGACGCGAGCATCATGGACGACAAGGATTCGGACTGGTATCGCATCAGCGGAGCGACCCAGAAAACAGTCCACGTCACCTTCGACAACCAGTCGACGACGTTGAAGCCCGACGTGAAGATGTTTTCAGCGAGCAAGTCGGGAATCGGTGAGAAGTACGACGGCACGCCGGGCGCGAATCTCGATTTCAGCTTCGATGTCGAACCCGGCAAGGATTTCTACCTGCAGGTTCTCCCGTACGGCAGCACGGGCAAGTACAAGCTGACCGTGAAGCCCGAACCCGGCCAGGCTCCTGCGCCGCCGCCCGCCGCTGCTGCGGAACCTGCACCGACGCCTGCAGCGGCCCCGGTCACGGCCGCAGCGATGAACAGCAACCTGGCCAGCACCGGTCAGGTCACGCTGTACGGCATCACCTTCGATTTCGACAAGGCCGACATCAAGCCCGAGTCGAAGGCACAGATCGACGAGATCGCCAAGGTGCTGGCCGGGAACGCGGAGCTGAAACTCCGCGTGATTGGCTATACCGACAACAAGGGCACCGCCGATCACAACCTGAAACTCTCGCAGCGCCGCGCGGATTCCATCGTCGCGGCGTTGGTGAAGAACTACGGCATCGCCGCGAGCCGCCTCAGCGCGATCGGCGCCGGTTCCAACGCCCCGGTCGCGAGCAACGACATCGAGGAAGGCCGCGCGAAGAACCGCCGCGTGGAGCTGCTCAAGCTCTGAATCAGATTACGCGCGCTGGTTTCTGTCGCGCCAACGCAACCTCAAGCACTTCGCAAACCGATGGCGCATCGAGTGCGTAGTCCACTCCTTCGGGAATCACGCAGGCATCGCCGGCAGCAAGCGCATGCGTGCCGAGTGATCGGCTGACCAGATCGAGTCGGCCTTCGAGCACGAACAGGAACCGGAATTCGTCGTCGTGGATTTGTGGCGTGAGGTGTTCGTCCGCCGTGCTTGCGCCTGGCGTGACGCGCAGCACGCGCACATCCGCAAGGTCGTAGGTCGCATCGGAAATCCCGGTATCGCGAAACTCGCACCGCCCATCCTGCGTGCGTTGCCAGATGGCATCCGCAGCGACGTGCCGCACGAAGCGTTGGCCACCAAAGAATCGATCCGGACGTAGCCGCGATGTGGGCAAAGTGAGTTCGTGATCGCGCCAGGTCTCGTGCTCGGCGGGGCAGCCGACCTCGATGACTTCCAGCCCAGGCGATGATTCGAGCACGCGGTGGCGGATCGTCGGCGGTTGCAGGACGCAGTCGCCTTCGTGCATCACGAACGGCGGGCCTTGGTCCTCGTACACCACGCGCACCCAGCCGTGCTTGCAATAAATCATCTGGAAGCCGATTTTGTGGTAGTGCACGTAATCCGGCACCGGACCGCCGTCGGGAATACGGATGTGCGAGGCGATCACGCCCCCGCCGAGGCGTCCGGGAATCAGGTCGCGGTACTGCATGCCCGCGCGACCGTTGATCCATGCATCGGACACATCGGCGCGCGTGATAGCGAATCCGTGCAACGGCTCGCGCGACGACGCGTGCGGCACATCGCCAGCGTTTCGATCATCGGCGACTTCCAACCTCAGCGCGACACCGTCATTCGACACCAGCGCGGTGCGTGGCGCATCGGCCGGCATGATCATGTCGAGCCGGAACCCGAGCTGCCCTGTGTAATGCGCGATCGCAGCGTCGAGATCGGTGCACCGCACCACGCGCGGCGCTGCGATGGAAGACGACGCTACGTCTGCGCGATCGCTGTTGGTCATTGCTCGATTTCCGGGTAAGCCTGTTGTGAAGTATGCCGTCTGCGAATTTCATGATCGATACCAATATCAATCCGCTGCTGGGGTCGGGAACTAGGGCATTGACAGCGCATGCACTAGTCATGCGCTATCCGGATGCCGGATAGTTGGCCCTAATCTATCCCCAGATCACCACTTCCGTCGCTTCACAATCGACATGTCCGCATGTGTCGGGTCGGTCGATGGCGAGAAAGCTTCATCGATGCGCCTATGACGCCATGGCGAGCGGCATGCTTTCGTGTTGCGAGGATT
>JANXZP010000152.1 GCA_025355485.1 Pseudomonadota bacterium | reverse complement strand
TTCCTCGGAATCGACTTCGAAGAAGGTGTGGCCCATCTCGTTGGCCCAGCGCACCGAATCGAAAATGAAGAATTCGGGCTCGGGACCGAAGAACGCCTGCTCGGCGACGCCGCTGGATTTCAGGAAGGCCTCGGCGCGCTTTGCAAGCGAACGCGGGCAGCGCGAGTAGGCCTGCATGGTGATCGGGTCGAGCACGTCGCAGACCAGGATCAGGGTCGGGTCGGCGGTGAACGCGTCGACCACCGCCGAATCCGGATCCGGCAGCAGCACCATGTCGGACTCGTTGATGCCCCTCCAGCCGGAGATCGACGAGCCGTCGAACATGCGGCCGTCCTCGAACAGGACGGGCTCGACAATGCTGACCGGGAAGGTGACGTGGTGCTGCACGCCACGCATATCGGCAAAGCGCAGGTCCACGAACTCGATGCTGTGATCCTTGATCAGTTTTTCGACGTGTGTGTACGGCATGGGATGCTCCGGGTTGGGGGTTGGACAGGATGGGGATAGCAAGCGACGTGCCAGCTTGTTCTCAATCGCAAGGCATTGATTCAATTCATATATGGCGATGTCATCTCGGATATCTGCATTAGATTGGTGCATATTTCTGCAGCATATCCCCAGCTTGATGCGTTACGAATCAGCACTACGACCACTCTCTGCACAATGACTCGCCGGCGCGCGGAACGATCACTGCTCACTTATCCTTGCCGCACCATTTCCGAACCGTGCGAGCGCCCGTGACCGACCTGATCCACGTCATCGTCCTCGGCATCATCGAGGGCATCACCGAATTCCTGCCGGTCTCGAGCACCGGCCATCTGCTGATCGCCGAAAAACTCGGTCTCGGCGCGCGTTCGGATCTGTTCAACGTCGGCATCCAGGCCGGCGCGATCCTCGCGGTGACGCTGATCTACTGGTCGCGCATCTGGCAATTGCTGACGCAATGGCGCGAGCCGGGTAATCGAGATTATCTATTCAAGTTGACCGTGGCATTTCTGATCACCGCCGTGCTCGGATTGATCGCCGTGAAACTCGGCTTCGCACTCGACAAAACAAAACCCTCCGTGATCGCGTGGGCGCTTCTGATCGGCGGCATCTGGATGATCGCCGCGGAGCAACTCGCCGCGAAACAACCCGACCGCAGCGCAGTGACATGGCCGGTCGCGATCGGTGTCGGCATCGCGCAGATGGTCGCGGGCATTTTCCCCGGCACCTCGCGTTCGGCGGCGACGATCTTCACCGCGATGCTTGCGGGCACCAGCAACCGAGCCGCGGCGACCGAATTCGCGTTCCTGGTCGGCATCCCGACCATGTACGCAGCGACCGGCTACGAGTTGCTGAAGGTGTTGAAGGCCGGCGGCGTTGTGCACGAGGATTGGACCGCGCTGATCATCGGATTCGTGGTCTCGCTGATCATCGCGTTCGTCGCGGTGAAGTGGCTGCTTGGCTACATCCGCACGCACCGCTTCACCCCATTCGCGATCTATCGCATCGCGCTCGGCGTGGCGCTTCTGCTGTGGATGCCGACCAACGCGTAAGAACATTTTAGAAATCGCTTGACCTTGCCCTAGGGACAAGCCGCAATCTCCGCGACGATGTCCAAGCCCACCACCAGCACCGCGCCCGGCAACGTCCGCAGCTACCTGCGGATCGGGCAGATCGCCGAGCGCAGCGGCGTCAGCGCGAAGGCGTTGCGCCTGTACGAGCAACGCGGGCTGTTGAAGCCCTGCGCGCATTCGGAAGCCGGTTATCGCCTGTACGGCCAGGATGCGTTGCAGCGGTTGATGCAGATCGTGCTGCTCAAGCGCAGCGGTTTCGCGTTGGCCGAGATCGGCGTGTTGCTCAAGCGCGATGCGCAAGCGGCGACGCGACTGCTCGGCGAGCGCATCGCGCTGCTGGAGCGCGATCTCGCAGCACGCCCGCGGACGCTGCAAACGCTGCGCAATCTCGCGCAGCCGGCGGGTTCGATTTCGACCCTCAACGTCGACCAACTCCTGGAGAACATCATCATGACCAACACACTGGATCTGCATTTCACCGAAGCCGAGCGCGAAGGATTCCGCCAGCGCGCGGAGAAGCTCGGCGAGTCCGGCATGGCCGACGCGCACCGCGCATGGCCGGAACTGATTGCGCAGGTACGCGCGGCGATGGACGCCGGCACCGCGTCCACCGATCCGACGGTCGTAGCCATGGGCCGGCGCTGGCACGCGCTGGTGGTCGCCGCCACCGGCAACGATGCCGCGATCAACCAGAAACTCAGCGAGGCCTACGTCGCGCAACCCGACGCGATGGCCGCGCAAGGCATGGACATGGAAATGCTCCGCTACATGGGCGCAGCGATGGCTGCGGCCGGATTGAGCCTGCAGCGCTGAGCAAACAACGCGCGCGCTACATCAGCCGTTTCACGACATACGGGATCGCCATCAGCACCACGCCGATGGCGATCAGCGCGAACGAGCTGCCGACAAAGTACGGGATAGATCATCAACACCAGTCCGCACACCATCGGCACCGGGCCGCGCTGCCGTTTGCCGTACATAAAAAACCCCAGGCCGATCGAGCCGAAGATCAGTCCCCAGAACAGCGATGCTTCGGTGGTCATCGACAAATCCTTCCGCTCTGTTTCATGCACCCTGGCGCTGCGAATGCAGCGAATACGTCCCATACGTCAGCGCCTCGGCGGGTACATCGCTCCATGCCAGGTGCGGATTGCGGTTGTCGGAAAACGTATCCGTGGCGCCAGCCTTGCGGCCTATCGCGAACGCAGGCGGGATCGGTTGTCCGTGCGCGAAACTGTCGCTGTACAATTTCATTGCGAACCTCCGGTGTAAGCGATGCGGTAGATCGCACCTTGATCGTCGTCGGATACCAGCAACGCGCCGTCGGGCGCAACGATCACCGCGACCGGGCGGCCGAGCGTGTTCTGGCCATCCAGAAACCCGGTGAGGAACGGGGTGACGCGCAGCACCTTGTCGCCGGCGATTTCCACCCGCACCACGCGATAGCCGCTCTTGCTCGAACGATTCCACGAACCGTGCTCGGCGATGAAAGCGTTGCCGCGGTAGGCGGCCGGGAACTTCGTGCCGGTATAGAACGCGATGCCGAGCGACGCGACATGCGCACCGAGCTTCGCCGCAGGCGGCGTGTAATCACCACACGACTTGCCCTTCCCGAAGACCGGATCGAGTACATCGCCAGCGTGGCAATACGGGAAACCGAAATGCTGCCTCAGCCTGGTCACGACGTTCAGCTCATCGTCGGGTACGTCATCGCCCAACAGGTCGCGGCCGTTGTCGGTGAGCCACAGGTGTTGGGTCAGCGGGCTCCACGCCAAACCGACCGTGTTGCGGATCCCGAACGCAACGTCTTCGCGCGCACTGCCATCGGCATTCATGCGCATGAGCTTGGCGTAGCCGGGTCTGTCGCAGACGTTGCACGGCGCGCCGATCGGCACGTACAGCTTGCCATCCGTTCCGAACGCGAGGTAGCGCCAGCCATGCATTCCATCGCCCGGAAGATCGTTGACAACAACGACCGGCTTCGGCGGCCCATCGCGCTTCGCTTCGATAGCGTCGAAGCGCAGGATGCGATCGACCGCGCTCACGAACAGCGCGCCATCGCGAAACGCCACGCCGACCGGCAGCTTCAATCCGCTGGCGATCACCCGCACGTCGTCGGCGCGGCCATCGTGGTCGTCGTCGCGCAAGGCGTACACCTTGCCGGCGTCCATCGAGCCGACGAACAAGGTGCCTTGATCGCCCCACGCCATCGCGCGCGCGTTGGTCACGCCATCGGCATACAAGGTGATCGTGAACCCCGGCGGCACGTGCAGTCGCGCGACGAGTTGCGCCGGCGTCGGCGTAGCCAACGCGAACGGCGATGTACAGCACAGCGCGAGCAAGACAACCGATCGCAGGCGCATCGTGGTCGCTCCGTCGATAGACCGAGCATGATCCTAGCGCGTCGCGAGCAGTTCTACTCGCGCGGGTAACCCAACCGCTCGGCCAACGGCGTCAGAACCGCGAACGCAGCGCCGAGTTCGTCGCGATACGCACGCCAACGCCCCGCCGGCAGCAACATCGGCAAACGACCGGGCCCTCGGCGAGCCTTCAATGCAGGCTGCGGATCGGGCGCAGTCGGCAAATCGGCGAATGCCGCGATCTCCTGCATCGCGGCAGGAGCTTCCGCATCCAGGCGATCCATGTCCACGATCAGCACTGGCAGTTGCAATGCATCGCGCGCGAACAGCAGGTGTTCGAGCTGGTTCGCGAGCCACGCCGCACTCGCGCGCGGATCGGCGAACACCGGCCCGGCCGGTGCGCCGAACGCGAGCCAGTTCAGCAGCAGGTCGCGCGGATCGCGCAGCGCCGCGACCAAGCGCGTGCCCGGCAGAGCGTGGCGCAGCAACGGCACGACGCGCGCGTCCCACCACGCGAGCCAATCGAACACGCCCTGGTTGCCCTGCCGCAAATACGGCTCGATGCTGCGCGCGTATTCGCCCGCGACTTCGCGCGCGAGCGCGGGGAGTTCGTCGGCGGCCAATGCGCGCGCGATCAATTCGTCGGGAAACTCCAGCATGCGCGGCAGCGGTTGCGGTGTCGCCTGCAACAGCGGACGGCTGGGACTCCGATGCAGCGCGGCGACCAGTCGTTCCGAACCGCTGCCCGGCGGGCCCCACAACATCACCACCGGATTGTCGCCGACTGCCGCGGGAACCGGAGCCGCCGCCGCGAGCGCGCGCAGCGGATCGGCAGGCAATGCATGCGCAGGCGGCAACACCCCGAGTCCTGCGTGCGCCTGCTGCCAGTCCGCCACCGCGTCCTGCGTATTGCCGAGGCCATCGTGCGCCTGCCCGCGCCATGCGAGCGCGGGTTTGGCTCGCGGCAGCGGCGCTTGCGCAATCAACGCACCTAGGCGCGCGATGCCGGCCGCAGGATCGCGACGCAATTCGTATGCCGCCTTGCCGAACAGCGCATCGAATTGCTGCGGCGCGCGCTCCAGCACCGCGTCGTAACCGGCTTCGGCCTCGGTGTCGCGGCCGTCCGCCTCGTCCTGCAGCGCCTGGTTGAGAAACGCTGCGGCGCTGTCGGGCATCGCCGCACGCCAGCGATGCAGCACGTCGCGGCCAGCGTCGGCGTCTTCGGTGAAGGTCAGGCGCGAGGCCCACACCAAATCGAAGCCGTCATCACGCTGCAGGATCTCTTCCCACACAGTGCGCGCAAGTTCGCGATCGCGCAGCGCCTCGAGCGCGTGTTGCGCGCCCGCCAACGCGCTCATATTGCGCGGCGCGCGCGCCAACGCCGCACGAAAAGCAGTCAATGCCCCCGTTGGATTGCCAGCATGTAACTGCACGTCACCGTCCATGGCATCGGCCGTCGGATCCTGCGGGTGCTGCTGTCTGTAGATCGCGACTTCGTTGGCCGCATCGTCGATCCGATCCTGGCTGATCAGGGACTCGATCAGCATGAGCCGCAGGCCGGCCGACCGCGGCTGCAGGTTTATCGCCTTGCGCAAGGCCTGTTCGGCAAACGCGACATGGCCGTGCTTCTGGTACGCGATCGCGAGCGCGGTCAGTACCTCCACGTCGTTCGGCAACGCCGCGGCGGCGGCATTGAGCAATTCGATCGCGCGCTCACCCTCGCCCTTGGCCAGCGCTACTTGTCCTGCCGCGAACAGCAGGCGCGGATGCTCGGGATCGACACGTTCGGCGAGCAGCAACTGGCGCTCGGCCTCGGCAAGATCGCCGCCCGCGATGGCGAGCTGGATGCGCAGCAGGTAGGCGCCGAGCTGGTTGGGGTCGAGTGCGAGCGCGTGCGCGCTGGCGCGATTGGCGACATCGACATCGCCTTCGGCATACGCCAGCAACGCGCGGCTGAAGTGATACAGCGATTCGTCCGGTGCGAGCCCGATGGCGCGGTCGAAACTCGCGCGCGCGCCAGCACGATCGCCGGCCTCGCGTTGCGCCATCCCTAGCAGATGATTCGCATCGGCGCTGTCCGGTGCGGCGACAGCCTCGGCGCGGGCCAGGGCGAGTGCATCGGGAGCATTGCGACGCAGCGCGTCGATCACGTCTTGCAACATGCGGGACAACCGTCAGCGGGGAAGGCGCGCATTGTACCGCGCGGCGTGCCTGCGGCCCGGCTCAGCGAGACCCCGCCCAGCCTGGCGCCTGCATTCCAGCAGCTGCCGGTTGCACGGCATCGGCCGCATCCAGCATCCGCGCGCGCACCCATTTCTCCGCAAAACCCTGCAGATTGATGCCTTCGAGAAATCCGCAATGGCCACCGAACGGCGCGATCTCCAGACGCGAATGCAGCGGCAGTTGCAGGCGGCGGAAATCGGCGACCGGGATCACCGGATCGTCCTCCGCGGTGAGGATGCTGACCGGCACCTGTAGGCCGGCCAGGCGATCGCCCGCGATCGCATAACCGTCGAAATAATTTTCAAGCAGCGCCATGTTGGTGTAACGCTCGACCATCCATGTGGTCAGTCCGCGCATGTCCTGTTTCAGCGTCGCATCGTCGAAATCGTGACGCCCGGGAAACAGCGCGCGTTTGCGCCGCAGCGAGTCGCGCCACTTGCGCATGAAGTACCAGTGGTAGAGCGGCAGGCCGTGTTCGAGCGCACTCATGCCCGCGGCCGGATCGAGTACCGGGCAGATGGCGACGGCGTGCGCGAGCGGAATGTCCTCGGCAGGAGCATGCAACGCGAGCCGCAGCGCGAAGTTGCCGCCGAGCGAATAGCCCGCCGCAAGGAACGGTCGCGCCGGGATTTGTTGCGTGACTGCACGCGCGGCGTTGAGCACTTCGCGCAATCGGCAGGAGTGGAACAGGTCTTCGTTGAGGTGGTGGGTGTCGCCGTGATCGCGGAAATTCAGCCGGAACACATCGAAGCCCGCCTCCAGCAGGATCGCGGCGGCGTGCAGCATGTAGCCCGATTCGGCGCTGCCTTCCCATCCATGCAGCAGCAGCACCAATCCGCGCGGCTCGCGCGGCAGGCGGGAATGGAAACCCTGCAGGCGCACGTCGTCGCCGGCATCGAGCAGGACCTCCGTGGTTTGCGTGCCAAGACGCGCCAGCGCGCGCGCGCCGCGCTGCCGGCGCAATGGGCTCGAAGACAACACCGATTGCACGTGCGGTCCGCGCAACCATGTCGGTGGCATGTAATCGCGCGCGTGGGTCACGTCGCGAACGCCTCGATGGTGCCTGCATCGGTCATGCCGACAAGGCCTCGATGATGCGCGCGCGCGCCAGGTCGGCCATGCCGCGGCGTCCGCCCGCGACCGGTGCGAGTGGTTCGAGGAAATGCACTTCCGCTATCCGGCTCGGCCCGCCGAGCAGGCGCAGGAAGTTGTGCACGAACGGTTCGCCCGGCGCGAACGCGACGATCGCCTGCGCATCGCCATGTTCGCCGTAGCGCAACGCGACCGGCTGCACCGGCACGCCGGCATCCACCGCGGTCTGCAGGATGCGCGCATGGAACACCCGAAGAACACGGCCATCGCCGGTGCCGCCTTCGGGAAACACGCCGACCGCAAAGCCGGCGCGCAGTCGCGCGACCATCTGTTCCATCACGTCGCGCAGCGAATGGTCGTTGCCGCGCCGGTGGTAGATCGTGCCTGCGCGGCTCGCGAGCCAGCCGATCAGCGGCCAGCGGCTGATTTCGTCCTTGGCCACGAAGCCCATCGCATGCTGGCTGTGCATCAGGGTGATGTCGATCCAGCTGATGTGGTTGGCGACGAACAGGGTCGCCTCGCGCGACGGCTCGCCGACGCGGCGCAGGCGGAATCCGAAGATGCGCAGCAATCCTGTCGACCACGCGCGGATCGTTCGATGATCCACGCGCTCGCCGCTGCGCAACCGCAACCGCGCGGTCGGCAACGCGATCAGCAGCAGCGCGATCGGCAGCGACACCACGATATGCAGCAGCAACAGCGGCGTGCGCAGTAGATAGCGCAGCGGTCGCAGTCGGTCGCCGCGTGCGGCGATGGTGGAGTCGTTCAAAGACATCGTCGCGATTCTGCACGACGACGCTAGAGCCTGCACTCCGTTGCCGGAAACACTCGTGGGCGGCACCGTCGCTGGACGGCGCACGCGGCCGGTCATGCCGCCCAGATCAGTCCGTACCGATCAGGTTGTGCGGAACAGGCTGGGCCGCCACGATTCGTTGACGTAGGTGGTCTCGCGCGCATAGCCGCTGCTCTTGCCGTAGCCGGTGCCGTAATCGCGCGCGCGGCGGCGGTGCATGCGGTCGTGCAGTTCCTCGCGACGGCCTTCGAGCCAGTCGGCGCGGCCGACGGTGGCCGGATCCATCCCGCGGCGCTCGGCTTCGTTCTGGCGGTAGTCGCAGAATTCCTCGTAGGAACTCAGCTCGTGCGCGAGCTCGCGCACGCAGACCTCGATCATGATCGCGTCGTCAAGGTAGCCCAGCACCGGGGTCGAATCCGGAATGATGTCGTCGGGATTGGAGAAATAGTCCAGCGCTGACAGCACGCGTTGGGTGTCTTCGGCTTCCAGCGCCCAGCCCTCGTCGCTGACCATCGCAATCAACTGGTCCAGCCGCGCGAGCCGCTCCGAAACGAAAAGCGGCACGATTGCATTGCGCGCTTCCTCCAGCAGGCGTGTCGCCGCCGCGGTGACGTCGGCCACCGACGTGGCCGCCGCGCCCTTGCGCGTGGCCTTCATGGCGGCACTGAAGTGTTCGATGTCCTGGTCGGACAGCTCGAGATTGATCGAAATCGGCATAGCAGCGTCACCCCCGGAACGGAATAAGCAGACTAGGCCGAGACGGGCCTTTGGTCAATCCAACGCAATCCGGCCGTAGCAATTACAGGATCGGCGCCAGCCCCGCGCCGAACGCGGTCAGCACGCGGGTTGCGAAGACCTTGAACGAGATATCGACCTCGGGGAAGTCCCCGACCGGGCTCCAGCAGGCTTGGAAACGCGGATCCTCCGGCGGAACCGGGTCGCAGCCCTCGTTGAGCGCGTAACTGGTCGCGTAACGGAACGGCCATAGGTCGAACAACGGCAGGTTCTCGAACAGTTGGGTCATCTGCCCGTTGAAGTGCGAAACCGCCGAACGCGGTCGCCTGGCTATCAGCCACGAATTCTCCGGCGCGGTATCGCGCAGGATCGCCGCCTGCAGGCGCTGCGCCAGCTCCGTGTCGCGGAACACCAGCACGCTTTCGGTGTTGTAGCGGTCCGAGCGCGGATCGAAGTTGTGTGAACCGATGATGCCGATGTTGCCGTCGATGACCATCGACTTGGCGTGCAGCCCGACGCGCACGCCGTGCGTGCTGAGCCGCGCCAGCTTGCCGCCACTGGCCGAGCCAAGGCCGGGAAAGCGGCTGGCCTCGCTGCGCAGGCGCGGGCGGTCGGGGGCGCTGCCGAAAAACCCATTCGCCTCGGCGTCGATCGGCGCGGTCGGCGCCTGTTCGCCGGCGCCGGTCGCGTCCAGATCGACCGGCACGTCCAATGGATGCGGCTTGAGCTCGAAGATGCCGAAGCCCAGTTCGTGCAGGTAGCGACGCTTGTATTTGAACGACAGCGCATACACCGGGATCGCGTCGGTCGAAGCCAGCGAGTTGGTCGAGACCGTCACCTTTGGCGGATCGTGTCGCTGGTGCATCGCGCGGAACATCTTTCGCGCGTCCTTGCTGAGCACCAGGTACGGCGTCTGCAGCAACACCGAATTGCGCGCTCCTTCCACGAGTTCGCGCAGTCCGTTGGTGGTCCGGCCCGGATTGTCACCTGCGGGCTGGGTCTGTTTGCGCGGGCCGTCGCCGATGAATTGCACATCGACCGCGCGAGCGCCGGCGACCAGCCGTTTGGCGATATCGGCCTGGTCCGACGCCGCTTCGGATAACGCCAGCACGCGCGGGCTGCGGTGTTCTTGGGCCAGCGGCATGCGCGGTGGCGGGCCGTTGTTCGCCAGCAGATCGCCGGCGACGTCCGCAAGCCGCACCAGCGGCACGCTGCGCTCGCTGTTCCAGAACGCCTCGAACACGCGCTCCATCCTGCCCACTTCCGGGCCGGCGAGGACTGCGTCGCGATCGCGGAAGTCGTACACCGGACTCCAGTCGAAATAGTCGTCCTCGATGTTGCGCCCGCCGGTGAACGCGACCACACCGTCGACCGCGAGCATCTTGCTGTGCATGCGCTGGTTGAAGCGGCGGAAATGCAGGACGATTCCGGCCACGTATTGCAGTGCCGAGGTACGCGCGCGGCCGAAGGTCGGGTTGTACAGGCGCATCTCGAAATTCGCGTGCGCGGCCGCGAGGCCCGCGAGCAGGCCGATATCGCCCGGCGCGTTGAGCTGGTCGACCAGCAACCGCACTTTCACCCCGCGCCGTGCCGCCGCGACCAGTTCGTTGAGAAACAGATAGCCGCTGTCATCGTCGGCATAGATGAAGGTCTGCAGGTCGATGCTGCTGCGCGCGCCGCGGATCAGATTGATCCGCCCCAGCAGCGAATCCTGGCCGCCTTCGACGATCTGGACGTAGTTGACCGGTTTTTCCGCAGTCGACTCGGCGCGCGCGCGATCGCCGAGCGCACGCAGCGGCGAGGGCTGCGCGCAGGCATTGGGGAGATCGCAATCCAGCGCGGTCGACCGGGCGACCGCAGCCAGCGCCGCAGCATGATCGAGCTGCTTGGAGCCGATACTCGCGCATCCGCACAGCAGCAAGGCAAGAAAAAGGGGCCAGAGTAAATTTCGCATACGGGATATTTGCTGCCTGAAGGGCGGCCCTGCGAAACTTTACTCTGGCCCCTTTTTCGTCACGGCATCCAGAACGCCGCGAGCTGCGCCACGCCGGGTTCGAGCGCGGCATCGGCGGGCAGGTGCAGCACCGCGATGCCGGCGGTGTGCATGCCGCG
>JANXZP010000116.1 GCA_025355485.1 Pseudomonadota bacterium | reverse complement strand
AGTGGGCGAAGAAGGTGTAATCGTGGCTGGGCCACGAATAGGCGATGTACGGGGTAATCAGGAACGGTTTGCGGAGCCACTGGTAGCGCAAGCCGACGCTGAAGTCGCTCCAGCCGCCATGCGAGCGACCGTCGTCGAGAACGCGCTGATCGTTGGCGAATGGAAGGCTGCGGGGATCGTGCGGATCATTGCCGGTGTAACGGTTGCTCCCGAATGGAAGACCGACGCTGATCGCCAAACGATCCGTCAGTCCGTAATCAAGGTCCAGATTCATCGTGCGATCGATGACCTTGCCGAAGTCTGCGGAGTTGCCGCCTCCATCGGTGAGTTGGGTGCTTTGTTTTTGCTGGTAGATCATCGACAGCGAGCCCTGGCCCTTGCCGGGCACCCAGGCTTGGGCGCAGGCCGTTGGCGCCCCCGCAAACGAGCCGAACAACAGACCGCAGCTAATCGTCGCCAATGCCCGATGCAGCGAGCGCCGGTGCATCCTGATGCAGTGGGCTCGCTGGATCGGACTCACCTGAATCACAGCGCGTTGGCAGGCAACGCTTTGCTGATCATCTTCAGGTACTGGCCCAGGCTGGCGCCATCGACAACGAACAGGTCGAAGTGGCCGCGCAGTTGCGGCGAGTCGCGATCGCTGCGTGCGACGACCGGCAACAATGCCGTCTTGCCGGCGGCACCACCGACATCGGCAGTCGCAGCCTGCACGGTGTCCATTGCGTCGAACGCGGTGATCACGACGTCGTAATGGCGTTCGCGCAACGCGCTTGCGAGCGCGGCTGGATCCTTCACCACGGTGAGCTTGTGCCCGGCCTTGGTCAGGCCGGCATACAGGGCCGCGCGATCGGCGTCGCTGGCGGTCGGGTCGGGGCTGGCATAGACCAGCACCGTGGCCGGCCGCGGTGCAAGATAGCCCTGGTAGGGAAGCCCCTTGCCGGCGTTGAACGCAGCTTCTCCGCAGGCCAGCGCCTGAGTCGATGCGAACGCCAGTGCAATCGCCAGAGTGGCATTACCGAGCATGCGATTGTTCATGGTGATCTCCTTGCAGGTACTGGTGCAGTTGTTGCAGCGGAGGATGTCGATGCCGCGTCGTGTCCCATGGTAGTACGAGAAACGCCGGCGGGAATGACAGCAGCCGGGCTTGCCGGTTCGGCGGTGATTCCCAGCAACAATACGGCAGCGTTGTCCGTATCCAGGTCTAGGCAACGGATCGGGCGCAGTGGCTGCGGATTGAGCAGGCGCGGGGCGCTCAGTGCGTCGGCTTGAACATCCAGCCCCATCTCGAACAGGACGATGTCGTTGTCGAACACCATCGGCACGCCCAGGTCATTGCCTGCGTAGCCCGGCACTTCCTGGCCGGCACGGATCGGCAGGGTCGCACTGCTGCCGTCCCCGTAGTGCAGGGTCATGTGGGCAACAATCTGCCCGGTTGGTGCCGGCGATCCCAGGCTCACCATGACCAAGGGACGCAAGGCGGCCACCGGACCAGAGGGTACCGCCAGGCAGTGGATCGATCGCAGGGCCGCGCCTTTGATGACTGCGCCAAGTTGCACCATGCCCCGCAAGTCGTAATCCGCCCCGGCAATGCGTTGCACACCCCCCGGCATCGGACGCATCGCCGGAGCGATGTTGTAGTACACATTGCGTACGCTGTCGGGGGCGAAATCGTAAAACTGACTCAGATCCAGCAGCAACGGCGAGGTATCGCTCCCGCGCGCAGGTATCGGCAAACCTTCCTCGCTGGATGCAACACGTTGGGGTAGGGGCCGGGTTTCCGGCGCGCTCCACGGCCCGGGATCACGCGCTCGCAATGCGATGCGTTCGCTGGCACTGGGCATCAACACGGTCTGCTGGTTTTCGTTGTCGACGCGCAAGCGCATCAACTGCCTGGCCAGCTCCTTCACCGCGCGTTGCTCGGCTGCGATCGGCCACACCAGCCAGTGGCCCTGGTCAGTGCGCGCCAGCAGTTTGCCGCCGTCGGGCGAGAACGCGACCTGCGTGATGACATCGATCGCATCGCTGTCGCCCTGCAACGGCGGGCCGATCGCGGCTGCGGTGTCGATATCGTAAAGCTGCACCTCGCGACGGAACGCATGCGCAAGTATGTGGCGATCCGGGCTCAACGCCGAGACTGCGAGCGGTTCGCTGCGTGCCAGCCGTTCGATCGGGCGTGCGCGTGCTGCGTTTGCCGGTACCAGACTATCCCGATTGTTGCCGGTAACAAACGCACCCGCAACGGTTGCGATCACGCCAAACGCCCTGTCCTGACCGAGCTGTTGCTTGCTGACCACGCGATCCTTGGCCGGATCCCAGGTCAACAGGGTGTCTTCACCCAGACGGGCATCCGTGGCCTCGGTGATCAGCAAGACGTTGCCATCGTCAGTGAAGTCAGCCCACTTCACCGGCTCGAAAGCATCGTGGGGAAACTCGCCGATGCGATGCAGTCCGGTGGATGACAGTACGACCGTGGAAGCCTCGGATGGACCGACCGCGAGGATGCGGGTTCCGTCGGCCGAGAACGCGAAGTGCCGCACAGGACCACGCAGCACAGCCTCGCCAGGCAGGCGCATGCCAGTGCGCGCGTTGTAGAGCTGCAGGTGTTCCTGGAAACCATCAGCGCTGCTGCCGCCAAAACTGAGCAGTACGCGTGAACCATCGGCGGTGGCGAGAAAGCGTTCCGGACTTGCATCCAGTGCGATCGGCGGGAAGCGCGGTCGTAGTGTTGCGGCATCGAAAATGCGCAGCTGCGGGCCGGTGGTCGTCACCAGCAGTCCGCCGTTGTCGAGCAACTCGGCGAACCCGGGCGGCTGCGGCAGCTGGATCCACGGCGACAATGCGGCACCATTGGCCCCAACGATCCGCAGCCGATCCCATTCCACGTCCACCAGCCGACGACCATCGAAGAATGTGCGGTCGGGAATCTGTCGCGCGGACATCGCAGGCAGTAGCGGTGCTGCCGGCAAGCGCCACAACCGCATCTGGCCGTCCATGCCCGTGCTGGCCAGCAAACCTGCCTGCAGCGACCAGCCGATCGGATAGCGTCCGCTCAGCCCATGCGGCGCCGGACCGAAGCCCACGCGTTGCGCGGGCACCGCGCGCGGGCCACGCAGGGGCAGGTGCCACAGCACCGTCTTGCCATCGCTGGCTGCGATCAACAGGCGCTTGTCGTGGCTCAGTCCCACGCGTTGCACGGCAAAGTCGTGATCCATCTGCCCGAACACTAGCGAATCGCCGCTGGCAACATCGAAGGCTCGCACTGCACCGTCGAAGCTGGCGGTGGCCACCCATGCATCGTCCTCGCTGAAAGTGATCCAGGTAATTTCGCGGCCACGCGTGGTAGGCAAGGTTCGCACGCTGTGGGTGGCGGTATCGATCAGGAACACGCGGCCCTCGAAATCGCCCAGCGCGAGCACGCGTCCATCGCTGCTCAGCATCCACGATGAAATCCCCGCGTTGGCAGGCAAGTCGATCGGATGTGGCGTCGACAGGTCGGGCAGGTTGTAGAAAATCAAATCACGCATCGCAATGGTGAGGCAGGCGGCAAAATGGCGCTTGGAATCCACCAGCCATGGTTGGAAGGCCGCCACCGGTTCGACTACGAGCGCCGACAGCGGCCGCCATGGCGCTGACGCGACTTGCGGCACCTCCCAGAGTTGCATCTTCTGTTTGTGATTGCGCAGCAGCGCGGTGCGCCCATCGGCGCTGTAGGTCGCTTCGGCAAGATCTGCGAACGCCGCTGGCGGCATGATCAATTTGGCATGGTCGAGATCGATCAACCATGTTTCGTCGTCACTCGGGCTGACGATGTTGTTGTACCAGTCAAACGTGGCACGGAGGCGGTGATTATCGACGAAACGCAACAACGTGATCGCACGCGGTTGGCCTTCGGAGCTCACGCGATTGAGCAGGCTCACGCGTCCACGCTCAGTGAGGGTCGCGGTGTCGTACCAGCGCACGTTCTGGTCGTTGAATGACAACGCGAGAAGGCTGCCATCGGGACTGATTTCCACTCCCATCGGATTCGCATCGGCAACGACCGTGCGATCGATCAAGGTCGCGCCCTGGCCCAGCAACATGCCGACGCGGCGCTGCTCCAGCGCGACCGCATCGGTCTTGCCGGCGCGTTGTTGCTCGGTGATGTTGGAGAGCAATTGCGGCAATGCTTCGTAACCTTTGCCATCCTGCTCGAGTCGCAACGCAGCCTCGCGACGGCTTTGCCACAACAGGTTGCGCGAGGCTTCGGCATTGCCTTCCGCACGTCGCCATTGTTGCGAGGTCGCCGCGAGACCGACAATCAACGCCAGTACGGATGCCGCAACCGCCGTGGCCAATCGGGGTTCGCGCTGCGCCCATCGACGCATCCGCTGGAATGCATTCAGCGGCCGCACCGACACCGCTCGACCTTCGAGGAATCGCCCGAGGTCTTCGGCCAGTTGGCGCGATTGCGGGTAACGCGCGTCGGGATCTTTCGCAAGGCACTTCAGGCAGATCGCTTCAAGATCCGCTGGAATCCCCGCACGTCGTTCGCAAGGCGACTGCACCGCATCGCTGACCACGCGTTCCAGGGTTTCCTGCGGGGTGGCGGCGAGAAACGGCGGCACACCGGTTAGCAATTCGTAGAAGATCGCACCGAGTCCGTAGATATCGGTCGCCACGCCGATCCGCTGCGAATGCGCCTGCGCCTGTTCCGGCGCCATGTACGACGGTGTACCCGACACTTCGCTGCTTTGCTCGGCGAGCACCTGGTCGAGCCGTCGCGCGAGTCCGAAATCGGCGACCAGAGGTTCGCCGTGCTCATCGATCAGGATGTTGCCCGGCTTCAGATCCAGATGCAGGATTCCGAGCCGATGCGCGTAATCGACCGCCTCGGCCACGGTCCGCATCAGGCGCGCGGCGGCGACGGGAGAGTAGGGGCCTTGCTCGCGCAGACGCGTCGCCAGTGATAACCCGCGCACCAGACGCATCGAGAAGTAATGCAGGTCCTCATGCGATCCGGTTTCGAACACGGTGACGATATTCGGATGCTCCATCCGCGCAGCCGACTGCGCTTCCTGTCGGAAGCGGCTGATGAAATTGGTCGAGGCCCATGGCCCGGCGGCCAGCAGTTTCAGCGCGACCTCGCGCTCCAGCGTTTTCTGTCGCGCGCGATACACCACGCCCATGCCACCTTGGCCGATTTTTTCGAGCAATTCGTAGACGCCAAAATCGCGCTGCGCCGGATCGGTCAGGTCCAGATCCAGAGCTTCGGGCGGCAGGAAGGCCAGATGCCGCGGCCCGATCGTCGCAGCACTCGTGCCGACCCGATCGCTGGCGAACGCAAGTCGTGCGAGTTCCGCGGTTGCGCCTGTTTCGAGCCCGGTGGGAAAGACTTCGGTCCTGGTCACGGAGTCTTGCCCGCCAGCAGATCGGCCAGCGCGGTGCGTTCACTGTCGAGGTCGGCCGGATTGGTCACGGTTTCGGTCAACTCGTCTTCGGCGAGTTCGCGAAAACGCTGGCGCAACCGTTTGATCGCGATCGCGAGCACCAGCGGCGGGGTGTTGAGTTGTTTCGAGATATCCTCGTATTGCCCAGGCACCGGTTCGCTGGTCAGGAACGGTTGCAGCAAGCGGAACATGTCCAGTCGCCCACTCTGCGCGGCTTCGTTGCGCAGCCGGTGCAATGCGCGGTTCAGCACTTCCAGCGCGAAGCTGCGGTGATACGCCTGCGTCGGCGTGCTGCTCGGGCGATGGTCCTGGCCCAGCCGTGCTTCGAGTTCCTCCAGCGAGAACGGTGCGGTCAGGTGCTGCTGCATAACCGTCATGCTGTATTTGCGCCAATCCTCGGTCAGGAACGCGTTCAACTGCTCCAGCAGGAAATCGCGGAAACGGCCGTGGCTGCGTGGGTCGATCGCAGACACCGCACCGGGCAGTTGCGCGAAGTACGCCAGGCAAAGGTCGTTCGCGATCTCAGGGCAATGCCCGCTGCGCCGCGCGTAGGCGTACACCGGATACCAGTAGCGTTCCGACAGTTCGCGCAACGAGCGATCGGCCAGATCGCCCTGCGGACGATGCAGGTCGAGTACCAGCGACCAACGCGTCTTCGAGAAGCTGTGGCGTTCGTCCAGCGTCTGCCTAGGCGATGAATTCGTCATGCGATGTTCTCCCGACGATCCTTACGCAAGAGCGTGGCTGCGATTACGACGGTCACGGTGCAATCTGTGGCGGCTTTGCGAGCCAGCCCTGGATCGTTTCGACTTCGGCTGGGACCAGTTCCGGATCACTGAGGGTCTGGCTGACTTCGGCCGTCACCAGCATCTGCAGGCGATGCCGCAGGCGATGCACCGCGACCGCGACGGTATTCCGGCTCAAACCGAATCGCTGCGAAACCCGCGCGTAATCGTCGCTGTCGGGCGATTCGAACAGGAAGTCGCGCAATGCGCCGAACAGCTCCTGTTTGCCGGCCTCGCGCGCCTCGCTGCGCAATTGCTTCACCGCATGCGCGACGATCGTGTGCGCCCATTCGCGCTCGAAGATCATCTCGGGCGTCTCGTTGCTGGCCGGTTCGTGGATCGTTTCCAGCGCAACGTGCAGCGCGCCGCCGCCGCGTTTTTCGGCAGCACCGCGACGGCGCTCGGAGATCACGAAATGCTTGAGCGCGCTGAGCAGGAACGCGCGAAAACTGCCTTTCGCCGGATCGGCCAGTTGATGCAGGCGCTGGCTGAGCAGATGCGCGAAGAACGACTGGGTAAGATCCTCGGCCTCGTCCAGCGTCGACCCTTGCCCGCGCAGGAAGGCCAGCACAGGCGCACGGTAGAAGCGGCAGAGTTTTTCCAACGCAATAGCGGACGCATCGTCGCGACCGGCGCTGGCGACGATCAGGCTCCATTGGGTCGTCTCGAATCCGGCCACGATCCATATCCCTTGTGGCTGCGTGCGGTCAATGTGCGGCAACAAGCCGCAGTCGATCAGTTTTTCTGTTCCCAATGGAATTTGTGCAGGATGCGATGCACGATCGGCCCAGCCGCGACGCCGATCGCGATGATGAACACCAGGCCGGCGTACAGAGCGTAGAAACCGGCGAACAGCTTCCCGCCATCCGTGCGCGGCGCATCCACCGGGCCCATGCCGCCGAGCAGCATCGCCGAGTTCAGGAATGCGTCGCGCCAGGGCAGGCGTTCGAAGTACGCGTAACCGGCCATGCCCAGCGCGAGCGATCCGGCGACCAGAACGAGCGCTACCAGCGCGTGCATAAGCATCCGCCGCAGGAAGCGCGGCAACGGCAGCGGTGGGTGCAGGCGGGTTTCGTACATGGTCGGTCGGCGTATCGAGGCGATGTCGGCGACGATCTTGCCATGCCGCCGCCCGCTTCGGGCATTCATGCGCCATGAATGCAGATCGGAGCTATGCTGCGGCCGCATGCAGCGCCTTACGCTGGACTCGCCGGAAACCATCGCCATGAACATCCCCAGGACACGACACGCCTTCTTCCGCAACTGCCTGTTGCCCGCCATCGCAGCAACCGCGCTGATGTTCGTTCCGCACGTTGCGCGGGCAGCGACCGCCGATGCCGACAGCGGCCAGACCGTCGAATGCATGCTGCCAGGACAGATCCACTCGATCGGTGGCCACGCGACCATGGGTCCGCGCCGGCCGATCCAGACCACGGCCGCCGATTGCCGCCAGCGCGGCGGCGAATACACCGTGGACGAGCACGCGAACCAGCCGCAGCCCACGCTGATGGCTGCCGACGCAAACGACACGGTTCGTTGCCTGTTGCCGAAGCAACTTCGACAGCTCGGCGAAAAGGCGCGTTACCGTACCGCGCGACGCACGATCCACACCACGCGATCGGATTGCCAGACGCGCGGCGGCAGTGTGATCGCTGCCTCGCGCGCGAGGAAATAGCGCCGGCGAACCACCGCTGTTGCCTTGCTCAGCCCGTCAAGGCGGAGCCAGCAGCGTCGCCTCGACCAATACATCGACACCTGAACGCGGACGAATCGCGCGTGCGGGAATGTTCGCACGGCCGCGCCAGCGCGCCACCGCATCGTGCTTGGATTCGCCTTCGACCAGGAACAACGCTTCGCGCGTGCGGCCCAGGCGTGATGCGCTGAGCGAGACGCGTTGTGGCGGCGGCTTGGGCGCATCGAACACCGCGAGTGCGTCGGGTGCATCGGTTCCCACACCCATGTCGCGATTCGGGAACAGGCTTGCGGTATGGCCGTCATCGCCGAGGCCTAGCAGCACCAGATCGAAATCGCCGACGTCGCGTAGCGCATCTGCGTATGCACCCGCCGCGGCATCGGCGCCAAGTTCCGTTGGAATGACATGCACGCGATCCGGTGGAATCGCTGCATGGTCGAGCCACACCGTGCGCGCCATCAGGCTGTTGCGTTGCGGATCGTCGGGCAGGGCGCAGCGCTCGTCGCCGAACCAGATGTCCCAGCGCGACCACTCGGCGCCTGTGTCGCGCAGCATCGCGTACACGCCACGCGGCGTGTTGCCGCCAGCGAGCACAATCGTGAATTTTCCGCGTGCAGTGATGGCGCGTGCTGCCGCGTCGAGGATCCATCGATATGCAGCCACCTGCAGCGCATCGGCGTCCGCGACCGGATGCCAGCGCACGATTTGTTCGGCAGTCGTCTGCATGATGCGACGCGTTTACTCTTTCTTGATCGCGTGGCCGCCGAATTCGTTGCGCATCGCCGACAGCAACTTGTCGGTGAACGATTCCGAATCGCGCGAGCGCAGGCGTTCGATCAAGGATTGGGTGATGATCGGCGCCGGCACGTCGAGGTCGATCGCCTC
>JANXZP010000135.1 GCA_025355485.1 Pseudomonadota bacterium | reverse complement strand
TATACATTATGCGAAATACGAAATGCCATGGAACCAGTCCACGAGTTCATGTTATCGCCCCGGCAGCGGAATGCATTCGTCGTCGCCGGCGATCTTGCCGAACCTGCCGTCGAGCCAGTCCTGTTTGGCTTGCTCGATCCGCTCCTTCGACGACGAGACGAAGTTCCACCAGAGATGGCGCGGGCCGTCGAGCGGTTCACCGCCGAGCAGCATCGCTTTCAAGGGTGATTTCGCCCGCAACACCGGCCGTGTACCGCGATCGAACACCACGAGGTGTTGCTTCGGAATATCGGCGCCGTCGATCTGCGCTTCGCCGTCCAGCACATACAACGCGCGCTCGTCATGGCCGTCGTCGATGGTGATTGCTGCATCGGCGGCAAGATCGATCGCCACGCACAGGGTGTCGGCGAACACGCGCACCGGCGACTCGGCGCCGTAGCTGCGACCTGCGATGATCCGCATCAACGCGCCGTCGCGCTCAATGCTGGGCAGGCTCGCTGCCGGATGATGGTGAAAGCCTGGAGCGGTTTCCTCGTCGGATCGCGGCAGCGCCACCCAGGTCTGCATGCCGTGCAGTGCGTGTCCTCCTTCGCGCAAGATCGCGGGCGTGCGTTCGGAATGCGCGATCCCTCGCCCGGCCGTCATCCAGTTGACGTCGCCCGCAGTGATGTCCTGATGCGAGCCGAGCGTGTCGCGGTGGGTGATCGCGCCCGACCACAGGAAAGTCACGGTCGCCAGGCCGATGTGCGGATGTGGTCGCACTTCGATGCCGCGTCCCGGCTCGAACACAGCCGGACCCATGTGATCGACGAACACGAACGGGCCGACGCTGCGCGCCTGTACCGATGGCACCGCGCGTCGCACCTGGAATCCGCCGAGGTCGTGCACGCGCGACGCGATGATCGTGGTCATGACTGAACTCCGGTTGCGTCAGCGATGTGCGCACCCGTCAGTTCGCACCGACCTCCACCGGCGCGACACCGCTCGCTTTCAGATGCGTATTGAACGCAGCGATCCCCTCGCCTTGCAGCTTGTTCCACAGGCCAAGCTGGGTATCGAGCTGGCCATGCAGCGACTCGTAAAACGCCAGGTGCTGCGTGGTCGGCGGGGTGTCGGCGTCGTCCATGCTCAGCGCGAAGGTCGCGAACAGTTCGTTGAGCATGCCGGGAAACGCGAGGTTCGCTTCCGAGCCTTTCATATTCACCTGCATCAAGGCCTGTTCGAGCGGATCGAGTTGTTTCGACAAGGCATCCACCTCAGAGACCAGCGACTTGTTCGACGGTTGATTCGCCAGCGATTTCTGCACGCGTTCAAACTCGCTGCGCGTCTTGCGGATCGCATTGACCGCGCGATGCAGCTGGTCGATATCGTGCTCGACGTTCAATGCCAACTCGGTCTTCGCGCGAATCGCGGCTTCGCTGTTGGCGACCCGTGGATCGGCGATCACATTCAGTGGTGCGGTACGGGTGAGGCCATCGACCGTCAGCTTCACCTGGTACTGGCCCGGCTGCACCAGCGGTCCACGCGGCGTCGGGCCGGAATAGAACGCGCCGGGAATCTGCACGGGATCGTTCATGCGCAGGTCCCAGACCAGCCGGTTCATGCCCTGCTTCGCGGCGATCTGGTCGTTCGGCACGATCTGGTCGGGCCACTCGGGCGGCTGCACTTCCTTGGTGCTGTGCGTGCTCGAAAGGTGGCGCAGCACCTTGCCCTGCGCGTCGAGGATCTCGATCGTCAACTCGCCCCTTGGCGCTGACTTGAGGACGTAGTCGATCAACGCTCCAGCGGGCGGGTTTTCTCCGACCGGACGATGGGAATCGACCGCATCCGGATAATGCAATCGCATCGCCGTCTGCGGCGTGTACAGCACGACATCGTCCGCGGCCGCAGTCGGCTGGATTTGCCGCAGTGGCGTTACGTTGTCGAGGATCCAGAACGAACGGCCGTGCGTGGCTACCACCAGGTCGTCGCCCTTCACCACCAGGTCGTGGACAGGCGACGCCGGCAGATCCAGTTGCAGCGACTGCCAGTGGCCGCCATCGTCGAACGAGACGAACACGCCGCGCTCGGTACCCGCGTACAGCAGGCCGCGCCGCACCGGATCTTCGCGCACCGCATGCACGACGGCACCGTCCGGCAAGCCGTTGTTGATCGCAGTCCAGGTTTTGCCGCCATCGGTCGTCTTGTACGCGTAGGGCTTGATGTCGTCGAGCTTGTGCCGATCGGCGGCGACGTAGGCGATGTTGTTGTCGTAATGCGACGGCTCGATCATGTCGATCGAACTCCATTGCGGCATGCCGGCTGGCGTAGCCGAAGCCCAGCTGCTGCCATCGTCATGCCCCGTCCATACCAGCCCGTCATCGGTACCGACCCACAACATGCCCTTCTTCACCGGCGATTCGGCCAGTGAGAAGATGGTGTCGTAGTACTCGACGCTGGTGATGTCCTTGGTCAACGGTCCGCCCGAAGCCTGCTGCTTGCTGCGATCGTTGCGGGTCAGGTCGGGGCTGATGATCGTCCAGCTATGGCCGTGATCGACGCTCTTCCACACCACTTCGGATGCCGCGTACAACGCATCCGGATCGTGCGGCGAGAGCATCAGCGGCGACGTCCAGTTGAACCGGTGAGCGAGTTCTCCGACCGGATGACCGGAATTGTCGATCGGCCACGGACTGATGTCCTGCGAGATGTTGGTGCGCTTGTCGAAACGGGCGACGTAGTTTTCCGAGCTGCTGTAGATGATGTTCGGATCGCGCGGGTCGGGCACCACGAAACCGCACTCGCCTCCACCGGCAGGAAACCACACGCGCTGGCTGATAACGCCCTCGTCGTCGAAGCTCGCCGTGGTCAGGTTGGAGTTGTCCTGCTGCGCGCCGTACACCCAATACGGGAACCGGCTGCTGTCGACAGCGACGTGATAGAACTGCGCGGTCGGCTGGTTTTCCACGGTCGACCAGGTCTTGCCCGTGTCGAGCGATACCGTCGCACCGCCGTCGTTCGCATTGATCATGCGCGCCGGATCGGCCGGATCGATCCACAAGCCGTGGTGATCGCCATGCGGAGCGGGCAGCAACGTCCAGCTCTTGCCTCCATCGGTCGAACGCAGCATGCCGGTGTTCAACGCATACACGGTGTCGACCGATTTCGGATCGGAGTAGATTTTCGAGAAATACCATGCGCGCTGGCGCACGCGGCCGTCCTGGGTGATCAGCTTCCAGTGTTGTCCGGCGTCATCGGAACGGTACAACCCGCCCTCCTTCGCCTCGACCATCGCATAGATGCGCTTGGAATCCGCGCCCGACACAGTCACGTCGATGCGCCCAAGGATTCCATCCGGAAGGCCGTTGCCCTTGACCTCGGTCCAGGTCGCGCCTTCGTCGCTGGAGCGGTACATGCCGCTGCCCGCGCCGCCGCTGGAGAAATTCCACGGCTGCCTGCGCACCTGCCACATCGCCGCATAGACGATGTGCGGATCGTGCGGATCGAAGGTGACGTCGATCGCGCCGGTCTGGTCGTCCTTGTAAAGCACCTTGTTCCAGGTCTTGCCGCCATCGGTGGTGCGGAACACGCCGCGCTCGGTATTCGCACCGAATGCATGGCCGATCGCCGCGACCAGCACGATATCCGGATTGGCCGGATCGACAATCAGCGCGCCGATCTGGCGGCTGTCCTTGAGGCCGACGTTGGCCCAGGCCTTGCCGCCGTCGGTCGACTTGTAAACGCCGTCGCCGTAGGTGATGTTGCCGCGCAGCGCGCCTTCGCCAGAGCCGACATAGATGATGTTGTGGTTCGACGGAGCCACCGCGATCGCGCCGACCGACGACATCGGCATGCTGTCGAAGATCGGCGTCCAG
>JANXZP010000100.1 GCA_025355485.1 Pseudomonadota bacterium | reverse complement strand
CATCACGATGCCCGGGAAGCGCAGCTCGAAGATCGCCGAGATGCCACCGATGAACAGGCCTTCGCACAGTGCGTACAGCGGTGCGGTGAACGCCGACCATTCCTTTTTGAAGATCGTGATCATCGCGAGCACGAATCCGCCCAGCGCGCCGCCGATCATCAGCGGTTGGACGGCACCGATGCTCGCCGGTCCATTGAACTGGCTCCAGCTGTACATCGCGCCGACCAGCACCAGGACCAGCAGGAAGGCGGTCTTGTTGACGGTGCCGTTGATCGTCATCGCGTTGTCGCGCGACACGACCGTACCGCTCGCGCTGTCGAGGAAAGTGTTCCTGTTGAGTGTCGGGTTGCCGCTTTGCATGGCGATTTCCTCGTGGATTCGTGGTGATGCTAATCGGTTTAGCGATGGTTGCGCCAGAAATGGTCGAGTACCGCGACATCCGACCCGCCCGGATGGTACGCGTGCACCAACGCGCCGTGGACATAGTCTGTGGCCGCTTCGCAGGCTTTCAATAGCGTACGCCCCAGGCATGAATACGCCGTTATGGCCGCCGCCAGCGTGCAGCCGGTGCCGTGGGCGTTGAGGTTCAGGTGGTCGTGGGTGAAGGTCGTGCGCGACGTGCGGTCGGCATAGCGGTCGGTCATCGTCTCGTCGATGGGCAGGTGCCCGCCCTTGAGCAGCACCGCGGTCGCGCCGAGCGCGAGCAGTTCGTCGATAGCGGTTTCGGCGCTGGTCGCATCGACGATCGGATGGCCCAGCAGTACCTCGGCTTCCGGAATGTTCGGCGTGACGATGCTCGCGAGCGGGACCAGTCGTTCGATCATTGCAACGAGCGCATCGGGTTCGAGCAGCAGCGCGCCTGATGTCGCGACCATCACCGGGTCGAGCACGATGCATTGCGGGCGGTGGTGTTCGAGCGCGTCGGCGACCACGTGGATCACTTCCGCGTTCGCAAGCATGCCGAGCTTGACTGCGCCGATCCGGAAATCCTCGAAGCACGCGTCGATCTGCGCGCGCAGGAACGCGACCGGAGGCACATGGATCGCGCTCACGCCACGCGTGTTCTGCGCGGTCAGCGCGGCGATCGCGGACAGCCCATGGACGCGATGCGCGGCGAAGGTCTTCAGGTCGGCCTGAATACCGGCGCCGCCGCCTGGATCGGAGCCGGCGATGGTGAGCGCACTGATGGGTCGCGGGTCGTTCATGGGTTCGATCCTGCGCCTTTCACGGCGATGGCGACCTGGCCGGAATGGTTCCGGCAAGGATCATCGCGGCGAGCGCGGTCGCATGGTCGTAATCGGGCACAAAATGCAGCTCGCCCGGGCGCTCGCCCACGCCCATGTCCGCAATGACTCGCTGCGGCTGCGCTTGTAGGCCGGACACGATCAGCACGATGCCCTTGCGGCGGCAGCGGTCGGCGAGGGATTTGAGCGCATGCACGCCGCTGGCATCGATGATCGGCACCAGCCGCATGCGCAGGATGAACACGCGCGGCGGCACGAAGAACTGGTCGAGCAGGTTGTCCAGCCGGTTGGCCGCGCCGAAGAACAACGGTCCGCTGATCTGGAATGCCTCGACGCCCTTGGGCAACTGTTCGCGCTGGTGGGCGTCGGCCGCACGCGCGGTACTCGACGTGCCGTCGTCTTCATCGCCTTCGATCAGGTGCACGCCGGAGCTGACCTCGAATGCCTCGGCCATGCGGAACATGAAGACGAACGACGCGAGCACGATGCCGACTTCGATCGCAACCGTAAGGTCGAAGAACACGGTCAGCAGGAATGTCGACAGCAGCACCAGCATGTCGCCTTTCGGCGCCGACAAGGTGTGCAGGAAATGCTGGTACTCGCTCATGTTCCAGGCGACCACCAGCAGCACCCCGGCCAGCGCCGCGAGCGGCACGTAATGCATCTGCGATCCCAGCAGCAGCATGAACAGCAGCAGGAACACCGCGTGCAGCATGCCAGCGATCGGCGACTTCCCGCCGGCGCGCACATTGGTTGCCGTGCGCGCGATCGCGCCGGTCGCTGGCAGCCCGCCGAACAGCGCCGAGCCGACGTTCGCCACGCCCTGCGCAACGAGTTCGCAATTCGAACGGTGGCGCGCGCCGATCATGCCGTCGGCGACCACGGCCGACAGCAGCGACTCGACGCCGGCGAGGAACGCGATCGTGAACGAACTCGGCAGCAACTCGAGTGTGCGCGCGAACGGGATGTGCGGGAAATCGAAGATCGGCAGCGTCGAAGGCAAATTGCCGAAGCGCGTGCCGATGGTTTCCGCAGGTAGCGCGAAACCGATACTCAACGCGGTGCAAAGCAACAACGCGATCAGGAAACCGGGCCACGCCGGTCGCCAGCGGCGCAACGCGACGATCACGCCGAGCGCCAACGCCGCGATTCCGACCGCAGCAGGCTGCGTCGTCGCAATGTGTTCCGCATATCCGGTCCAGCGCCCGAAGAAATCCGCCGGCACCTTGTCCATATGCAGGCCGAGCAGATCCTTCACCTGGCTCGAAAAGATGCTGACCGCGATGCCAGCGGTGAAGCCGGTGATCACGGGCTGCGGCATGTATTTCATCAACGTGCCCAGGCGCATCAATCCGGCCGCGATCAGCATCAGCCCGGCGAGCATCGTGCAGAGGATCAGTCCGCCGAAGCCGAATTTCTGGATCACCACGAACACGACCGGAACGAACGCCGCCGTCGGTCCGCCGATCTGCACGCGCGAGCCGCCGAGCGCCGAGATCAGGAAGCCCGCGACGATCGCCGTGTACAGGCCTTTCTCGGGCGTGGTGCCGCTTGCGATCGCGAGCGCCATCGCGAGCGGCAACGCAACAACCGCAACCGTGAGTCCAGCAATCGCATCCGCCCGTAAATCACCCCAGCCATAACCGCCGCGCAGCACGGTATACAGCTTGGGCACGAACATCTGCGCGTAGCGTTTGGCGGCGATTGATTGCACAGCTTCCTCAAGCCTGCTCGTCATCCCCGCCTGCATGGGAATGACGAGCGGAAAACGTCAAAGCACTTCCGAAGCAAAATCCGCCAACCGCGAACGCTCGCCACGACGAAGCGTGATGTGCGCGCTGTGCGCCCAACCCTTGAAGCGATCCACCGCGTAGGTCAGGCCCGAGGTGGTTTCAGTGAGGTAGGGCGTGTCGATCTGTTCGACGTTGCCGAGGCAGATGATCTTGGTGCCGGGGCCGGCGCGCGTG
>JANXZP010000099.1 GCA_025355485.1 Pseudomonadota bacterium | reverse complement strand
GTCCCCAGGTCTCGCCGCCTTCGACCGACTCGAACAGATAGGTGTGCGGGCCGTCCGCAAGTTTCAGGTACACCGACAGCGGCGTGTCCAGGTCGGACAGCACCTCGCGCACGACCGGGATGCGGTTGTGGCCGGCGGCAGTGAGCGCATCAAAGGTAGCTTGGTCGATCACGGTCGAATTCGCGGGACTGGGCACGCGAGTATGCCAGCGCGGGCCGCCGTCATGGCGCTGTCACGCACCGATGCGATCCTGTGGATGGCGCCAGAGTCCATCGACGTGCGGCGCACGGTTATCGCAAGGACGAAAGACGGGCACGGATGCCCAATTCGATAGTCGTCCGGCGAACGCCGTCCTTGCAACGGCTTCACTTGCCAAGCATGTACAACTGCCACAGATCCCGGCGGCTCATGTGCAACAGCGGATGCAGCGTGCGCAACGCGGTGTGGCCGACGCTGCGCTCCAGGTAGCGCATCTCGTCGAATTTTTCCCGGGTCTGCGCGTCGGCCACCACTTCGATTCCGTTCTCGCGCATCATCAGCACGCCCTTGGCGCGCAGCGCCAGTTCGACGTACAGGCGCAGGTAACAGACCAGGTCCGCAACCACCTCGCCGGGGAAACGCGCGCGTAGTGCATACAGGTATTGCCCGGCGGGCGATTCCGAAAACGTCCCCGAATCGAGCAACTCGAGCAGTTCGCGATCGGCGTCGAAACCGGTGCCGATCCAGCCCTCGACCGCGCGTTCGCTGCGCACGAACACCCACAGCATCAACGGCGGCAGAACCAGCAGCACGAGCAGCGTCTGCTGGATCGGCGGCAGCACGAAATGGTTGAAGCCCGCGTGCACCAGCGTCGCCAGGATCAGTGGCGGGACGACGGCGCGGACATCCATGGCGCCGCGCTGATCGGTATTGGCCAGCACCAGCGCCGCGAAGATCGCCTGCACGCCGCCGTGCAGGATCGCCGTACCGAAACCGCGCACGATCCAGATCGCCATATGCGTATCGGCGAGCTCGTTGAGGTAGTACAGGTTCTCGATCATCGCGAAGCCGGTACCGACCGCAAAGCCGAACACCGACGCATCGACCAGGAAACCGATGCGGTGGGTACGGATCAACAGCAGGATCACGGCACCCTTGACCGATTCCTCCACCAGCGGCGCGCCGTATTGCGAGTAGGCATCGAAGCCGAAACCCAACCGGTCGATCGCGACGAAATTCACCACGTAACAGACGCCCGCTGCCACGCAGCCCATGGCGATGACGGCCGTCACCATCGGCAATCGCACCAGCTTGTAGCTGTCCATCGCCAGCAACGCGGCCAAGAAGCACAGCACTGGCAACAGGCCGATCGAGGCTCGAATCAGCAACGCGGAATCGATCATCGCGCGCAGCCTCCGACAAGCGCCCCCGGCACAGCCATCAATGCAGCACTTTCAACGAGAGCATCCATTCGCTGCGCCCGGCGTTGCCGTCGCCGAATCCTTTCGCGGCCCCGACCGAGAGCGTCATCTCCTGGTCGTGCATCACGTTGAACTGGAAATCGACCTGGAAACCGAGATCGCTCAGCGTCTGCGAACGCGCCGAATCGCCCGGATTGGTGACCAGCACGCCGGCAAACAACGCGGGGCGCGCCCAACTCAGGTAATTCGCCGGCGTGCCGATGCCGCTGAAGCGGATCGGCGGCAAGTTCCACTCCAGGATCGAGCGCGCATAGCTGCGGCCATTGAGCGCGTCGATATCGAAGCCGGGAAAACTGAAGTGATCCCGGTAACGCTTGACCTCGCGGTTGTCGACCCAGTTGTTGCCGAAACCGCCGAAGAAGAAGTTCGCGTAGGGATTGTTGAACGCACCGCTCGCCCAGCCCGCCGAGGTGCGCAGCCACAGCGACGAATGGTCGAACAGGAAGGGTCGGCCGAAATCGACACCGCCGAAAAGCGCCGGAGTGGTATGGCCGTTGGCGCGGTTCACTTCCAGATTGAGGTTCCAGCGGATGCCCTTTTCGTCATCGACATTGCCCAGCGAATTGATCACGTAGCCGTAATTCAGCCGCGCTGCGGCGGTGACCAGCTTGCTGCCGGGCGAAGCGACGTTCTGCGAGCCCGGCAAGGTGTCGAGGCCGTTGAACGATTGCAGCGACAAGTCCAGGTTCATCGTGCGCGGAATGTCGAAGATCAGCGCTTTCTCGTAACCGACCAGCCAGCTATTGCCGCGCCGGCTGAGCTTGGTCGGTCCGAACAGGTCGTAGAAATCCGCGCCGTTGTGCTTGTAGCCGACGCGGAAGCCGCGATGCTGCCACAACGCATCGAAATGCATGCGTTCGTATTTCGGCAGCGAGTTGTCCGGGCTGTAGCCGATGGTGGCGTTGATGCGATCCAGCCCGATCGGATCGGACCAACTGCCGTGCATGCCGACCGACCAGCTGTCCTTGTAGCCCTCGACCACCGGATACAGCGCCTGCAATCCGATTTCGTGCAACGAGTTGTAATCGCCCTTGCTCACGGTGACCTTCTGCAAATCGATCTTCGATGGTGAGCCGACGTTCCACTCTTTCACGATCGGATGTTTTTCGGTGATCTCGTTGCCGAGGAAGGTAATCGCCGCCAGATCCTCGCGCGGTCGCGGGTCGATGAATCCCGGCACCAGGCCCTGCCCTGCGTAGTCGAATGCGACCAGCCGCCCATCGGGCAACGGCAACGGACGGAAGAATCCGGTTTCGGCATTCGACAGCGCTTCGATCTTCTGCGACGCGATGTCGTAGCGGTAGATGTTGGAAACACCGGTGTAGTACGAGCTTCCGTAAAGCGAACGGCCATCGGACGAGAACACGAACCCTTCCGGAACCGCGGTACCGAAATCAAAGCTCGCGGCCGGCGTCGCATCGCCGGTCAGCAAGGTTTCGGTGGACAGCAAGTACAAGGCCTGGTCGCCGTTGACCGCCGTGTGCGACAAGCTGAGCAGCTTGCCATCGGGCGAGATGTCCATGTCATAGGCGATTTCGCCATAGGGCCACGAAAATACCTGGTGGTAGTCGTTGTACGGATACGGCATCCGCACCAGGGTGACGATGCCGTTGAGGTGGCGGATGCCCCACAGCGAGCGGTCGTTGCGGTCGAATACCAGATCGCCGATGCGCGCGTCCTTCAACAGCATGTGCGCCTTGCCGGTGACGGTGTCCAGCGCCATCACGTCGCGATAGCCGCTGTTGTTGTCGGTGGTGTAGAACGCGGTTTTCGTACTCTGGTCGTAAGCGAGCGATGTCACCCGATACAGCATCGGTCCTTTCACGTCGACCAGCGGCTTGATGCTGCCGTCCGCAAGCGACATCACGCCGATGTACGCATTGACGCCCGGGTAACGGAATCCGGCGATCATGCTGGTGCGGTCCGGATCGTAGTAGGAGCGCGAGATCGATCCGAGGCCCTTGCTCGACAACGGTCGAATCTTCGACACCGGATATTTCGCGATCGCGGCAAGGTTCGCGTTCTGGAAATCCTGCTCCCACGCGATCCAGTCGTTCCAGACGGATTCCATCGGCTTGCCAAACACCTGCGCGAACTGATCGGCGTAGTAGCGCTTGCTGCCTTCATGCCGCGCGGCCCACTCGACGACCTGTTGCGGCGAATACTTCAGCGCGAGATAGGAAACGAAGCGGGTGCCGTACAGATAATTGTTCACGCCGACCTGGAAATCGACCTTGGTGCCTTCCGCGGCGAGCCCGGCAGGATCGTAGAAACGCGCGTGATCGCGCACCATCGAGCGGAACACCATCTCGTCGTAGGCGCCTTGAGCGCGACCGCGACCGCCACCCATCCAGGTCTCGAAGAACACCGCGATGCCCTCGAGATACCAGCGCGGCACCACGGTGCGCGGCACGGTCAGGTAGTGGTAGAGCAGTGTCTCGGGATGGTTCGCATCGACCTGCACCTTGCCGCCGAGCAGATGCCGCCAGCGCATGTCGGTCTTCGTCCACTGGTCCATGTTCGCGACGTGGACGAGTTCGTGGTTCATCAGCGAGAACATGCGTTCGCTGGCGACGAAGGTCTCGAACGAGAACGAGAACGGCGCGATATCGACGATCAGCGCATTGTTCGGCGTCGAACGCGCGCCGGCGTTGCCGTAGTCGCCGAAGTCCTTGAGCAGCACATTGACCTTGCCGTCCGGCACCCAGCCCCAGATGCGTTTCTGCCACGCCATCGAATTCTCGAAACTGCGCGCGACGTGCGGCGCCAGGTAATCCTCGGCGGGATGGAACCAGACGAGTTGCAGATCATCGGTATCGAGCTGTTGCAGCTCACTGGAATGCGATGGCTGTTGGGTGGAGGACTGTTCGCTGGAATGCGGCGGCTCGCCGGCATGCGCGCTCGCGGCGATCGCGCACACCAACGCAAGTGCTGCCTGGATCATCGCCTGGCGCATGCGGTTCCCCTGTCACATGCCGGAGGATGGCGCCGATACCATACCGCAAACGGAAAGGGCCGATCGCTTACGCGATCGGCCCGGTCAAGCTGACGCCGTTGCTGGCGAGTTATTGCTGCGCGTGCAGCGCCGCCGAGAACGACGCGTCCTTGAGCATCGCCGCGAAATCCGCATTCTTCGCCAACGCGGCGAAATCGGCGTTGTGCGCCAGCGCCGCAAAATCCGCGTTCTTCGCCAGCGCGGCGAAGTCGGCGTTGTGCGCCAACGCCGCGAACGCCTGCGGATCCTTGGCCATCGCCGAGAACGCCGCGGAATCATGCGCCAACGCCGCGAAATCGGCATTCTTCGCCAACGCGGCAAAGTCGGCGTTGTGCGCGAGAGCCGCGAAGTCGGCGTTGTGCGCCAGCGCAGCGAACGCCTGCGGATCCTTGGCCATCGCCGAGAACGCCGCGGAATCATGCGCCAACGCCGCGAAATCGGCATTCTTCGCCAATGCGGCAAAGTCGGCGTTCTTCGCCAGCGCCGCGAACTGCGCGTCATGCGACAGCGCAGCGAAATCGGCATTCTTCGCCAGCGCCTGGAACTGCGCGTTCTGCGCCAAGGCCGCGAAATCCGCGCTCTTGGCGAGCGCCGCGAACGCCTGCGGATCCTTCGCCATCGCCGAGAACGCCGGCGCATCGTGCGACAGCGCCGCGAAGTCGGCATTCTTCGCCAGCGCGGCAAAGTCGGCGTTCTTCGCGAGTGCGGCGAAATCCGCACTCTTGGCAAGCGCCGCGAACTGCGGGTTCTTCGCAGCCGCGGCGAAATCCGCGCTCTTGGCGAGTGCCGCGAACTGCGCGTTCTGCGCGAGCGCCACGACCGCCTGCGGATCCTTCGCGAACGCGGCGAATTGCGCGGTATGCGCCAAGGCCGCGAAATCGGCGTTCTTCGCCAAAGCGGCGAACTGCGCGTTCTTGGCAAGGGCGGCGAAATCTGCATTCTTCGCCAAGGCCTGGAATTGCGCGCTTTGCGACAACGCCTGGAACTGCGCGTTGGTCGCCAGTGCCGCAAAATCGGCATTCTTCGCCAGCGCCTGGAATTGCGCGTTGCTGGCCAGCGCCTGGAATTGCACACTGTTAGCCAGCGCCTGGAACTGCGCGTTGGTCGCCAGCGCCGCGAACGCCGGATTCTGCGCCAGCGCGACGAACTGCGGGTTGGTCGCCACCGCGCGGAACTTGGCGTCGTTCACCAACCGCGTGAAGGTATCGGTCTGCATCAGGCGCGGAATCGCCTGGTCGCCCAGTTGCACACCGGACGCGTCGATGGCCGGCGCGCGATAGCGCTGCGCAGGAGCGATCGTACCGGCAACCTGATCGTTGGACGGCGGATAGCTGAAGCCGAAATAGACGACAGCCGCGATCGCAACGGCCAAGCTGCCCCCCACTGCCAGGATCTTGTTGCTTTTCATGATCGTCCTTCCTCGTTCGTGGAACTGTGGTGTTGCCGGAACCGCTTGGATGCGCCCACTTGTTACTACGCTATTTGCGCTACGTGAATGACTGGAATACGCGCCAGCGGGCGAAAGGTTGGCGCGAAGCCGGGGGGGGGCTTTCCCAGCACCTGCCCAACGGGCTCGAAACCAGCGCTTAGGCCACTTCTCCCGGGCGTGCGCAGCTTGGGAAACCGCCGCCGACAGGCGCTCATGGCAGTGCGCAGGCATCGGCACTGGGGCCAGTCGCTGCAACGCGGCCGCGACCCGCCCAAGCTCGGCACGCAAGACAGCCGCTTCCGGATCGGACCGCAGGCGCAGCTCAAGTTCGGCGCGCGCGGCGATATCGAGTTCGGCATCGATCTCGGCGTGGATCAGTTCGAGTGTGCGTTCGTCGGTCATCTCAAAGTTGCCCCCGCGCCGCCAGCACATCGCGCAAGGCCTGTCGCGCCGTGAACAGCCGCGATTTCACTGTCTTGACCGGGCATTCGAGGATGTGCGCGATCTCCTCGTAGCTGCAGTCCTGCAGGTGCTTGAGCACGATCACCGTCCGGTATTCGATTTTCAGCGCCATCAATGCCTCCTGCATGGCGACATCGCTCTGGTCGTGAGCCGCCATCTCATCGGGACCGTCGCGGTCGGCAGGCGCATCGTCGAGCAACGGCTGCGAATACCGGCGGCTGCGGACCACATCGAGCGCCTCGTTCACCGCGATCCGATACAACCAGCTGCTGAAGCGCTGGCCCGGATCGAAGCGGTCCAGATGCTCGTAGGCCCGGAGAAACGCAGTTTGGGTCACGTCGGTCGCATCCTCGCGATGATGGAGAATCCGGAACGCCGCTCCGAAAACCTGCCGCTCGTAGCGAGCCAACAGGGCCTCGAAGGCCTGACGATTGCCGCCCCGGCATTGGGAAACCAGCGCGGTGTCGGAGTCGTCAGTCATGAATACGGGCAGGGGCGCGAAAGGTTGGAAACATGGCCTCAGCCGCCCGACCGCTCCACCTCGAACACCTGATCGAAGCCCGAGAAACGGAAGATGTCGTAGATGTGGCTGTTGACGTTGATCAGGCGCAGCCGCCCGCCGCCGGCCATCAATCGCTTGTGCGCCTTGAGCAGCACGCCGAGGCCGGCGCTGGAGATGTACTCGAGCTTGCCGAAGTCGAACGCATGCGGCGCAGACGCCGCATCGAGGAAGGCCTGCGCCTTGTCGCATTGCGCAGCATCGAGCCGACCCTCGAACGCGACAGTCCCGCCGTCGACATATCCGATCTCGAACATCACGCGCTCCCCAGCGTTTTGCGAAAAGTGACCCGGCTGCGTCGTTCAGAGTAGTCGTAGTCGATCGAATCCACCAGCCGACGGATCAGGTGCAGCCCTAGCCCTCCCGGACGGCGGCGGTCGGTCGGCATGTGGATGTCGGCATCGGGCGCCCGTGTCACGTCGAAGCGATCACTGTCGGGATCGGTCAACCGGCAGACCAGTTCCGCGCCGCTGCGTTCGATTTCCAGCACGATCGGTCCGCCGCCAGCGGCGTTGTATTTGACCATGTTGGTGAACAATTCCTCGGCCGTGAACTCGATCGCGTAACGTTCGGCCTCACCCGCATCGCAGGCGTCGAGCGTCTTGCGGATGAACGCGAAAACTTCTTCGAGCGCATCGAAGCTGCGCGCGAAGGCTCCCTGCGCTGCCGTGCCGGTCGCTGCCTCCTCCTCCGCAATCCGCCCAGTCGTTGCGTTTGCGTCTGCATGACGCCGGATCAGTACCATCGTGATGTCGTCGAGTTGCGGGGCGCCCTGTCCGAAGCGCTTCAGTGCTTCCAGCAACCGGCCGAGCAGATCCGCCATCGGCCAGCCGTGGTAACGACGCAATACATCGATCACGGCTTGCTCGCCGAACATCCGCCCTTCGTTGTCGTGGTATTCGTAAACGCCGTCGGAGATGAGCGCGAACAGATCCCCCGGCGCGAGCCCGACTTCCTTCGGCGGCTTCAGTGCGGCCAGCGCCATCGCGCCGAGCGGAAAGGTCGTCGGCGGCTGGATGTCGCAGGCGAGATCCGCCGCACGAAAATGCAGCAACGGCCCCTGCCCGCCGGAGTGGTAGCGCAAGACGTGTCTGGATGGATCGAGGTGGCCGAGAAATGCGGTCACGAACCGATCCTCGGGCAGATCGACCACCAATTGGTCGTTGATGTGGCGGTAGGTATCGTCCAACCCCGCGCCCATCCGCTGCGCCAGGCGCAACATCGCGCGCACCTGGGTCGCGGACAATGCCGGACCGATGCCGTGTCCGGTCGCATCGCCCATCAACACCATCACGCCACCGTCCAGCGTCGGCACGAAATCGTAGGTGTCTCCGCCGGTATCGTCGGCCGGCTTGAACAGTCCGGCAAGATCGTAACCAACGACATCCGGCGGCGTTTTCGGCAACGTACCCACCTGGATCTCGCGCGCCACCGCGATTTCCTGGCGCAGGGTCTCGGATCGCACCAGGCGTTCGGTCAGTTGCGCGCGCTGCAAGGCCACCGCGCATTGCGCGGCCAGCGCGCTGGCCATCATTTCGTCGTCGGCATCGAACACGCCTTGCTTGCGATTGACGACCTGCAGGACGCCGACCAGCAGATCGTCGTGGCCCACCAGCGGCAGGGTCAGCATGCAGCGCGTGTGATATCCCGTGCGGCGATCGACATTGCGATCGAAGCGCGTGTCGGCGTAGCAGTCGGGCACATTGATCAAGGCGCGGGTGCGCACGCATTCGCCAACAATGCCGCGATCGGCCGGAATCCGGATGGCGTCCAGGCCGCGCGCCGCGCGCATCTCCAGTTCGCGATCCGCGGCGTGGTACTGCCAGACGGTTCCACCCTCGGCATCCAGCAATTCCTTGGCCGCATCCACGACCTGATAGAGCATGCTTTCGAGTTCGACCGGCCTGGCCAGGCCGCGCGTGACGTCGAGAATGCGGCTCAGCTTTTCCGCCTTCAAATCGTTGGGTTTCGCACGTGCCGTCATCGTCGCGTCATCCCCGGTCGGACCGTACCCCTGCTGCATCGTCCTGCCGCAGGCCAAGACGAGTCAAACGCTGGAACTCCGGCGATGGCCCGAATCTGCGGCCAGCTGTCGTCAGGCGCGCGCCTGCGACACTGCCTTGCGCATCGCGGCAATCTCGGCGGCGTAATCGCCCGCACCGAAGATCGCCGAACCCGCGACGAAAGTATCCGCGCCAGCTGCCGCGATCGCGCCGATGTTGTCGGTCTTAACGCCGCCGTCGACTTCCAGCCGGATATCGCGACCGCTACGATCGATGCGTTCGCGCACGCGGCGGATTTTTTCCAGCGCCATCGGGATGAAGCTCTGTCCGCCGAAACCCGGGTTCACCGACATGATCAGCACGATGTCGAGCCGGTCGAGCACGAAGTCGAGGTAATTCAGCGGTGTCGCCGGATTGAACACCAGGCCGGCCTTGCAGCCCGACGCGTGGATCAGCTGGATCGTGCGGTCGATGTGCTCGCTCGCCTCGGGATGGAAACTGATCGAGGTCGCGCCGGCCTTCGCGAAATCCGGAACGATCCGGTCGACCGGTTTCACCATCAGGTGCACGTCGATCGGCGCGGTGATGCCGTGCTTGCGCAGCGCCTCGCACAGCAGCGGGCCGATGGTGAGGTTCGGCACGTAGTGGTTGTCCATCACGTCGAAATGGATCCAGTCGGCACCGGCGGTGAGGACATTGTTCACCTCTTCGCCCAAGCGCGCGAAATCGGCAGACAGGATGGACGGGGCGATGATGCATTTCGACATCGGGATTCCGGCGCGGTTGGCGTGCGTCAATTCTACAGCCCCACTGCGACTCGACGCGCGCATAGCTACAATGGCACTTTGACGGAGCCCACGCGTGACCACGACCCTGCTGCAGTCCGACCTGCCTGGCCTCCACCTGCTGCATAGTGGCAAGGTGCGCGATGTGTACGCGCTGCCCGGTAACGAGTTGCTGATCGTGGCGAGCGACCGATTGTCGGCATTCGACGTCGTACTCCCCGATCCGATCCCGGGCAAGGGCGAGATGCTGTGTCAGATCAGCAATTTCTGGTTCGGCAAGACCGAGCATCTGCTGCCGAACCATCTGACCGGACGCGCGGTCGCTGGCATGCTGCCTGTCGGCACCGATGTCGCGCTATATGCGAAACGCAGTGTCGTCGCGAAACGGCTGAAGCCCGTGCCGATCGAGGCGATCGCGCGTGGCTACCTGATCGGTTCGGGCTGGAAGGATTACCAGCGCACCGGCCGCGTCAGCGAGATCATGTTGCAGGATGGTTTGCGACAAGCCGAGCAGTTACGCGAGCCGATCTTCACGCCGTCTACGAAAGCCGCTGCGGGCGCGCACGACGAGAACATCGGCTTCGATGAGGTGGTCGACGCGATCGGCGCCGATCTTGCCGAGCAGGTGCGTGCAGCGACGCTGGCGATCTACAAATACGCTGCCGACTACGCCGCGACGCGCGGCATCCTGATCGCCGACACCAAACTCGAATTCGGCACCGACGAAAACGGCAGACTGCTGGTGATGGACGAAATGCTGACACCGGATTCGTCGCGCTTCTGGCCGGCGGATACCTATTCCGTCGGCACGAGTCCGCCGAGTTACGACAAACAGTTCGTGCGCGATTATCTGGAGACGCTGGACTGGAACAAGACCGTGCCTGGCCCGCGCGTTCCGGCTGAAGTGATCGAAGGCACCCGCGCGAAATACGCCGAAGCGTTGCAGCGCCTGGCTGGAATCGTGCTGGAGTAGTCTGGGTATCGCTATGCTCAACCCATCCTGCGTGCTTTCCTGAAAATACTCGCTGCCTGAGTCGGGATAAGGTATTGGACAAATTCGGCTTCTTCTTCGGATTCTACGGACTGATCCTCGGCTTGGCGGTGACCGAGCTGTTGAACGGGCTGGGGGCGCTGGCGCGGGTAGGCGAATTGCGGCGGCTGGGTTGGCAGACCGGGTTGCTTGCGTTGTTCGTGCTGGTCGTCGTGTGCGCGACATGGATCGATGCGTGGGATTCGTTGCGTGGGGTATCGCTCGGCTTCGCCGGGTTGTGGGCACCGATCCTGATCGCGATCCTCTATTACCTCGCGGCTGCCGTCACGTTCCCGAAGAACCCGTCCGAATGGACCTCACTCGACGACTATTTCGTCCAGCGCAAGCGCTTCATCCTCGGACTGATGCTGGCGGCCGAGTTCACGGTGAACTACAGCTACCGCAGTGTCGTAATCGATTGGTTCCAGCATGATCCGGAAAAATTCTGGCACTGGTATCTGCCCTATAACATCGCAGTCAAGCTTGTGTTCGTTACCCTGATCCTGGTCAAGGGCCGTCGCGCCAACATCGCCATGCTGGTAGCGATGATTCTGCTGTTCTTGGTTCCATATTGGCATCACTGATGCCTGTACTGACTAGGCAGGACGCCACATGGTGCGTCGTTTTGATCACGCAGCATTGCAGGGGCCTCGCGGGCATCCTGCCGGCTTGCTATAAAGTGCATCAACGATACCGCTTGTTGGAATAATCGAAGGGTTGCCATGATTCCCCTCACCACATGGTTCGACAATTACTCCGGCGACCATCGCAACGAGACGAACCAGATGATCCACGTCTGGTGCGTACCGGCGATCCTGTGGTCGGTGGTCGCGCTGTTGTGGACGATTCCGGTGCCGCCGACATTCGGTCGGCCGGGGCTTTGGGCCGTGCTCGCGATCGCGGCGGCCAGCATTTTCTACTGGCAATTGTCGCGACGGCTGGAAGTCGGAATGCTCGTCGTGTTCGTCGCGTTCGGCTTGCTGTCCGAATACCTGCGTCTGCGCTTCGGCATGTCGGTATTGCTGTGGACGGCGGTCGCGGTGTTCGTGGTCGCGTGGATCGGGCAATTCGTCGGCCACAAGATCGAAGGCCGCAAGCCGAGCTTCCTCACCGATCTGTCGTACCTGCTGATCGGGCCGTTGTGGGTGCTGGCGAAGCTGTATCGCAAGCTCGGCATACCGTACTAGGGCAGCGGCGGAAACATCGCCGCATCCGGCACGAACGTGCGCGGTGCGTAGCCGAAATCCCGACTCGCATCGGACGTATCGAACACCAGATCGACATCGAGGCGAGCGAGCATCGCTGGGTTGACCACGCCGATCATTCCGATTCCGCGTGCGGTGCCGACTAGCATCTGGAACAGCGGCGACGGCAATCGCATCAGTCGTGGGCGCGGCTGCAATACCGCCAATGTGCGCGCGACCATGTCGTGGAAACTCAATGTTTCGCCGCCTGGCACATCGTAGGCACGCCCTGCGGTTTGTGCTGTGCTTGCTGTGGCCAGCGCGGCGATAGCGAGATCGTCGGTGTGAACGGGCTGGCGCAACCCATTCGCATTGCGCGGTAGCGCGAACACGCCACGACGCTGCGCCAGCGCTGCAATCCGGCTCAGCGTGCGGTCGCGGCCATGTCCGTAGATCAGGGTCGGTCGCAGGACGGTCACGCCGACCTTGTGACGCGCACCGAATGCGAACAGCGTTTGCTCGGCGACACGCAAGCGTTCGGCGACATCGCGTTCGGCCGAATCACTCGACGCATTCTTCGTAGATACGCTGGTCGAACCGAATGCGATGACGCGCGGCGCGATCGGCCCGACGCGCTGCTGCCAGCGCGCGAACGCATCCAGCGGACCGAGGCTGAAGACCGCGTCGAAATCGTCCGCAGGAGTCGGCAGGGCTTCGTCGAGCGCGCCGACGATCCAGCGCACATCGTCGGAATCCGCATGCGGCTGACGCGACACCGCGGACACATCGCAACACGCATCGCGCAACATCG
>JANXZP010000014.1 GCA_025355485.1 Pseudomonadota bacterium | reverse complement strand
CTGCGTCGAAGGGGAGTCCGACGAGCGCCTTACCACTCTGATGCGTTGGATTACTTGCGAGCAGCGGCCTTGACGACCTTGTCCACGTTCTTGGTGGCGATCTCGGCGGCCTGCGTCGCGACATTGCGCAGTTCGTCGTTGGCGGCTTCGACCTGACCCTTGACCAGTTCGGCGATCGCCTGGTTGGTCTTGAGCTGGCTGGCGATCATTTCCTGACCGACGGCGGCGAAACGCTCGGCGTGTTCCTTGGCGAGCTCCATGCCCTTCGGCATGATCGTCTTGATGTCTTCGATGTCACGGGCCTCGGAAGCCTGGCCGAAAAACGCGACGTTTGCGTTGATGCGCTCTTCGAGTGTCTTGAACTGCAGGCCGATCAGACGCTCGGCGTTCTGCAAGGCGAGGGTGTTGGCCTGCAGCGCGGCGTTCGCGAACTGCTTGCTCATGTTGATCATCTGGCTCTGGATTTGCTCGTACATGGACCTGCTCCTGAAAAGGGCGGGATGCCCAGTGTGGGGAGCATGCTAGCAGAGCTTTTGGTGCGGTGCAACATATTTGTTTTGAACGAGGGATGGCCTGTTCATAAGTAGTTGATCTTTAAAATGAATAACGCCAGAGCGTGATTTGGCGCGCCGCGTCATTATGCTCCGCGATAGCGGCAACCCGAGGTGCAGGTTTCGTGCACGACGACTTCGGACAACAACGGCAGCGCCGGCTTCAGGTGTTCCCAGATCCAGATCGCGACCTGCTCGCTGGTCGGGTTCTCCAGCCCTTCGATCTCGTTGAGATAGTGGTGATCGAGCTGCTCGTAAAACGGTGCGAACGCGGCCTTGATGTCGGCGAAATCCATCACCCATCCGGTGTGCGGATCAGGCTCGCCGGCCACGTGCAATTCCACCGCGAACGAGTGCCCGTGCAAGCGCGCGCACTTGTGTCCGTCGGGCACGTTCGGCAGGCGATGCGCGGCTTCGATGCGAAAGACCTTGAAGATATCCATGTCGAACGTCCAGTTGAGGCTCACGTGTGCGGTAATCGACGACACCGCAAGAACCGCCTGCGGTGCCGCCGTCGCGCCTCACCTGCGTATCGGTGAAATCCGCTGTAGTCCAGTACGCCTGCGCCTGAACGATCTCAGGCAGCGGCGTCCTTGAGCTTCTTCAGCGGACGGATCTTCACCTTGGTCGTGGCCGGTTTGGCGGCGAACCACTGTTCTTCCTTGGTGAACGGATTGATGCCCTTGCGCTTGGGCTTGGCCGGCACGCTGACTGCGGAAATTTTCAGTAGGCCTGGCAAGGTGAACGAGCCTGCTCCCTTCTTGTGGACGGAGCCATGCACGGCGCCTTCCAGCGCGGCAAGCACCGCACGCACATCTTTCGCTGCCACGCCGCTCGCTTCTGCGATGTGCGCGACCAGACCGGATTTGCCCAGTGCGTCCTTGATCGGTTTGGCAGCCGTCGAACCGGTTGCTGCCTTGGGGGCGGGCTTGCCTTTCGCTGTCTTTTTCGTCGCCATGGATTCCTCGCTTTTTTGGATGAGTGGATGGATCGCATGCCTCTCGGCAAGGCGAATGTACGGGAAGTCAGCCGCGCCGCCAACTGATACGCCGGGCGCTGAGCCGTGCACAAACTACTTGACGGCTTCGCGGACGATGGATCCGGCCTTGTCGCACGACAGAGTCGGACGTCGTGGCGGAAAAATGCATGAGCGTGCCGGCGGATCGCGCGGCCGCTGCGATGGTGGCTATGGGTGGACTCGAACCACCGACCTCGGCATTATGAGTGCCACGCTCTAACCAGCTGAGCTACATAGCCAAATCGTCGAATGTACTCCCGACCGTTTGCATGGACGCCGCGCCCGACAGGTGGGTCTGCACGGCGTCGGGGGAGCCGCGCATTGTCCACGCCGCGACCCCACCAGTCAATTCCGGATGCATGCGTCTTGTGGCGCTTCCGCAGGCGTGGCAGAGTCGGATCATTGAAGCATTCGGAGTCCGTGCCGTGATCGATCCGGACGGTTACCGGCCCAACGTCGGCATCGTGTTGATGCGCGAGGACGGTCGTGTTTTTTGGGCCAGGCGCGTGCATCGCGACGGCTGGCAGTTCCCGCAGGGCGGGATGAACACCGACGAGACTCCGCTCGAAGCGATGTATCGCGAGTTGCGCGAGGAAACCGGGTTGCTTCCCGAACATGTCGAAGTGCTCGGCGCGACGCCCGGATGGTTGCGCTATCGGCTGCCGTATCGCAGTACGCGTCGCGATGAGAGGCCGCAATGCATCGGCCAGAAGCAGGTGTGGTTCCTGCTGCGGTTGCTCGCGAGCGACGACGACGTGCGGCTGGACCTCACCGAGAAACCCGAGTTCGACCAATGGCGCTGGGTCGATTTCTGGTATCCGCTCGACCATGTCGTGACCTTCAAGCGCCACGTGTATGCGCGCGCGCTGGTGCATCTGGCGCCGCAGGCGCAGGCGATGGCGATCGGGGTGACGATCGTGGATGCGCAACCGACCCTGCGGCTCGAACGCGATGCGCGCCATCCGTTGCGGGTGGTCGGGCGCTGATCCGGCGGCATGGAGTCTGCCCGGATAGCGTTAACAGGCCCTAGTGCAACAGCCTGCGCAACGCAGCTTCGGCGCGCTGGAATTCCAGGCTGAGCTGGGTCACTGCGTTGATCGGATGCGCGAGATTGCGGCCGCGCGCGCCGTGTTCGATCTGCTTGGCGGCCATCGACACCTGCATTGCGCCGAGGTTGGCGCTGGAGGACTTGAGCGCATGCGCCGGTGCGACCAGGCCATCGATGTCGCCGACCACCACGGCTGCCTCGAGCTTGGCGAGGTGGCCGGGCGCATCTTCGAGGAACACGCGGACGAGCTCGGCGAACTGGTCGCCCATCGCGGTGCACAAGTCCTCGATGATCTCCGAATCCAGCGCAGGCGTCGGCTCGGCGCTCTCGGGCAATGGCGAAATCGCAGTCGCTGCATGTGCGGGTTCGTGCGCGCGCGTCGCGCCGGCGAGCGCGGGCATGGGAATCGGTGCGAGCGCAGGAGCCTTGGCCGGAATCGGAGGAGGGGCTGATTCCCTGATGGGCGCGACCGGGTTGATCTCGGGGCGTCGATCGGCCGTCCGACGCTCGCTGTTCGCGAGTTGCAGCCAGTTTCGCAAGGTGTTCTCCAGCAGTTCGCGCGACACCGGCTTGGACAGGTAATCGTCCATGCCCGCATCGATGCATTTCTGCCGGTCGCCCGCCATCGCGTTGGCGGTCATTGCGATGATCGGTATCCGTCGCAAGCCGTTCTGTTCCTCGTTCTCGCGCCACGCGAGGGTGGCCGAATACCCGTCCATGACCGGCATCTGGCAATCCATCAGCACGATGTCGTAATGCCCGCGCTCGAGTTTCTCCAGTGCCTGCTCGCCGTTTTCGGCGGTATCGCAGTGCAGTCCCGTCAGCGTGATCAGGCGTTGTGCGACCATCAGGTTGACCGGGTTGTCCTCGACCAGCAGCAACTGGCCCTTGAGCGGGAGGGGCCGACCGTTCGGTCCGAGCGCGACCTCCGGCACGGGCGCCGGGGCGACGTTGACATGCGCGCGGGTGTCCTGCCCGGCCGGCTGCATGGCTTCGCCGGCGAGCAGCGCGACCAGCTTGACCCGCAACTCCGCGTCGCCGATCGAACGCCGCACCAGGATCGTGCCGGTCATCGTGCGCAAGTCCGCTGGCGCCGGATCCTCGCCTTCAAGCAGCACGATGCGCACGTTCTCGGCGCTGTCCATGGCGGCCAGGTTCCGGTGCAGCGCAATGACGGTGTTCTTGATCGATGTCAGGTCGACCATGAACAGGTCGAAGCCGCGCGGCGGCGTGCCGGTGACGCCGCCGCGCAGTTTGCCGAGCGCGTCATGGGTGCTGTCCACGTACACCGGTTTCACGCCCCAATGCTCCAGTGCGCGCGCGAACCTGCGCTTGAGCGCGTCGTCGGCGGTCAGCACCAGCGCGCGCGCGCCGTGCAGGTCGATGCGCGGGACGTCCATCTCGCTGGCGGCCTTGAGCATCGAGATCTCAAGCCAGAACACCGAGCCGCGGCCGAGTTCGGACTCCACCCCGATGCGTCCGCCCATCAGGTCGACGATCCGCTTGCAGATCGCCAGGCCCAGGCCGGTGCCGCCATACAGGCGCGTGGTCGAGGCATCGGCCTGGGAGAACGCGCTGAACAACTTGCTCGCCGCTTCCGGCGAGATGCCCACGCCGGTATCGCGCACCTCGAACCGCAACTGGTGGTGCGCACGGCTTTCGCCGATGCGGGTGACATGCACCGAAACCGAACCGCGTTCGGTGAATTTCAATGCGTTGCTGACCAGGTTGCTGATGACCTGCCGCAAGCGCAGCGGATCGCCGCGGAACGACGCGCGCACGTCCTGTTCGATGTGCAGCGCCAAGCGCAATCCTTTGGCCTGCGCCTGGCGTTCGAGCAAGCGGATCACCGAATCGAGCAGTTCGCGCAGGTTGAGGCTGACGGTTTCAAGTTGCAGGCGGTTGGCTTCGAGCTTGGAGTAATCGAGGATGTCGTCGACGATCCGCAGCAACTGGCGCGCGGACTGCAACGCGGTGTTGAGCATCTCGCGCTGGTCGGTCGCGAGCTTGGAGGATTGCAGCAGGTCGAGCATCGGGATGATGCCGTTCAACGGCGTGCGCACCTCGTGGCTCATCGTGGCGAGGAATTCGCCCTTTGCCAGCATCGCCGCTTCGGCGGCCTGTTTGGCGTCGAGCAGTTCGAGTCGCAGCCGGCGGTGTTCTTCCAGCTCGTCGCGCAGGGCGTTGAACTCGGTCGATTGCGCGCCGGCCTGGTCGACCGCGACCTTGGCGGTGTTGATCGCATTGCGGGCCGCGTCGGACACGTCGCGCAGTTGCCGGTGGATGAGCCGCAGCACCAGCAGGAACGTGGTCATCCCGGCCAGCGCCAGTCCGAGCGCGAGCCAGATCCACGGGCCGGCGACATTGGTCAGATCCAGTGCCAGCGCGAGCAGAACGCCGCCGGTGCATGCGCCATTGAGCCAGCGCAACAGCCGCATGGTCGCTTGGGAGTCGGCCATCGTGGTCGCGCGGGTCAGAGCACGGCGGCGTTGAAATCGAAATCGAGCGCGTCGGCGGCGCCTTGTACCAGGTTGCCCTGGATGTAATCGATCCCGCTCATCCACAGCGTCGCGGCCGATTGCGCGTCCTCGACGCGATGGCCGATCACCTGCACCTCGAGCCGGTGCGCGCGGTCGATGACCACCCGCAATTCGTCGCGCAGCGACTGCGGCACGTTGGCGGCGACGTATTTCGGCGCGAGCTTGATGAAACCCAGTGGAATCGAGTCGAGCAATCGATCGGCCTCGACGGTGTGCTCGTACTGGCCCAGGCACAACAGCACGCCGTCATCGCGCACGTCCCTGGCGAAACTCTGCAGCACCGGCGGGTTGAGCAGGCTGTCATCGAGCCGGCTTTCGAGCACCAGCGCGCTGCCGGACACGCCGTGCGTGGCCAGTTCGGTGCGCAGCCATTCGGCCTGTTCGATGGTGGCGAAGGTGGTCATCGATTGCGGCACGAACAACCGCAGCGTGCGGCCGTTCTCGCGCTGTTGTTGCAGCACGGTCAATGCGCGGTCGAGCACCCAGCGGTCGATGTCGGCGGTGAGTTCGGCGCGCTCGGCCAGCGGCAGGATCTCGCCTGCCGAATGCAGTCGACCGTTGCTGTCGCGCAGCCGCAACAAGGTCTGGTACTGCGCATCCTGGCCGCCTTGCACGGCGACGATCGGTTGGTAGATCAACTCGAAACCGTGGCGCGTGATGGCTTCGCGCAACAGTTCGATCAGTGCCGATTCCTGGTCGATCTCGGCCGACTTGGGTGGTTCGTGACGGTGGATGCCGCGATCGGTGATGCGCGCCTCGCGGCAGGCGCGTTCGGCAGTGTTGAGCAGCGAACTGGCGTCACCGAAGCCGTAGCGCAATGGGCAGATGCCGACCGAGGCGCGCAGCCGCATCGCCTTGCCGCCGGCCGCGAAGGGATGCTGCATGAGCTGGTTGCGTAGCCGCAGCGCGAGCGCGTCGAGCGCGGCATCGTCGAGTTCGGCAGCGACAACCAGGAACGCGCCGTCGTTGATGCGCGCGGCCGCGTGGTATTCACCGATCTCGTCGGCGAGCTTGCGGCCGGCGGCGACCAGCAGTTGTTCGAGCGCGGCCAGGCCGAGCCGGTCGCGCAACGCAGCGACGCCGTCGATTTCCAGGAACAGCACGCCGCCGCCGCCGTGGGGTTCATCGAAGGTCGCGCCGAGCGCGTCGTTGACGCGATCGAGCACGTACGCGCGGCGATGCAGACCAGTCGCCTCGTCGCGTTCGCCGAGCGCCGCCCCGCCCTGCTGGGCCAGCGTGCGCACGCGGCGCACGCGGTTCTGCACCGCGGCGATCAAGTGCTTGGGGCGGATCGGCTTGGACAGGAAATCGTCGCCGCCCGCGTCGATCGCTTCGTAGCGCAGCTCCAGGTCGCTCTCGCCCGACAGGAACACGATCGGCGTCTGCACGAACGCCGGATGCTCGCGGATCAGTGCGGTTAGCTCGACGCCGTTGACCTGCGGCATGTGCAGATCCATCAGCACCAGGTCCGGATGCAGCGATTCGAGCGCATCGAGCACGCGCATCGGATCCTGTTCGACCACCGCCTGCATGCCGGCGTTGGTGAGCACGCTTTGCGCGAACAGCGCCTGCGAACGGTCGTCCTCGACGATCAGCACGCGGATGCTGTCCTCGGTCGCCGGTGCGAGCAACTCCTGCAATTGCTGCAAGGCGGCGGTGGCGTTGAAAGGCGGCAGCAGCAGCGCATCGGCGCCCGCGCGGCGTGCATCCAGGCGCGCCTGCAGGTTGTCCTGGGTCGCCATCGCGACCAGCTTGATGCGGTTGTGCCCCTGCAACTGGGCGGCGCGTCGCGCTTCGCCGACTGCGGCCAGATCGGCCATGTGCGAGGCATCCACCAGCACCATCTGCGGCGACAGGCTCATCAGCAGTTCGGTCAGCTCGGCGGCGGTGTCGATCGGTTCGACCTGATAGCCGGCGGTTTCCAGCCGTTGCCCCAGCTCGAACGCGAGCGGATTGCCGTCGTTGAGATGGTAGATGCGCTGCGAGCTGGCCGAGACCGGTGCCTTGCCCGACTCGCCCGCCGCGGATGCAATTGGCGCCGCTGCCGCAGCGGGCGCAGTCGCATCGCCGACCCAGCGCTGCCAGTAGCGATCCGGCGCCGGTTCGCTGTGGGTGGCGTGCCGGTTGGCGTCCGGACGCACCGCCAGCGAAGCGGTGATCATCGCGATCAACGCGAGCATGCGATCGTTTTGCTGACGGCTGGGCAGGGTCTTGCGGGCGACATGTTCGCCGAGCAGGTTCTCCAGCGAGAGCAGGTGCTGGCTTGGCTCGACCAAGTCGTAGCGGCCGCTGGCGCCGGCCAGGCGCTGCACATCGTCGTTGAGCAACGACAGCCCGGGCGCATCCCAGCCTTCGGTCCGATAGCGCTGGATGCGTCCTTCGATCGCCTCGATGCGCTTGGGCAGATGGCGCAGGAACGCCTGCCGGTATTCGTCTTGCTGGGACGAGGTGGTCTTGTTCATGTCGCGTATCCCCCGGCCACAATTATGCGCTGCGGTCTGTCTGTGCGCATCGTCTCAGAATGGCTTGACCACTGCCAGACAGACGATACCGATCAGCAACAGCGCCGGAATTTCGTTGAACCAGCGCAGCCAGCGCGACGAAGGTGTCGGCCGGTCGCGGCGGAAGTCGCTGGCGAGCTTCATGCACCAACCGTGATAGCCGAGCAAGCCCGCCACCAGCCCGAGCTTGGCATGCAGCCAGCCCTGTTGCATGAACAATGGCGCCTGCAGCAGCAGGGCGATACCGAAAGCCAGTGCGAACGCCGCACCGATGTGGGTGATCGCGAACAACCGGTATTCCATGGTCACGAAGCGCGCGCGAGAGACCGCATCGGTCGCATCGCGGTGGTAGATGAACAGGCGCGGCAGGTAGAACAGCCCGGCAAACCAGGTCACGACGAACACGATATGGAAGGCCTTGATCCACTCGTAGGTCACGCGATGGCCTCCGGGCGACGCTGCGATAGGCGGCGCAACGCCGCGCGGAAAATCCAGACCACCAGCAGCGCGACCAGCAACAGCGCGCCGACCGACAATCCCAGCGCGAGCCACGGATGCGTCAGCAGCGACACCAGTGCGGTCAGCGACACCGTGTCTTCGCCCAGCGACGCGCTCCAGTTGCTTAGCGGCTCGGGTGAGGTGTTGATCAGCGCGCGGGTTCCGGTCTTGATGCCATGGCTGGTCAGCGCCAGCGCGCCGCCGGCGAGCAGGGCGCCAGCGTGCAGCGTGCCATCGGGCGACATCGCCGCCGCTGCGAGAAACTCGCCGACCGGCACGCGCAACAGCGTATGCAACAGATCCCAGCCGCTATCGATGCCGGGAATCTTGTCGGCCATGAACTCGATCAGCGCGAGCACCGCGCAGGTGCCGATCACCCACGGCGAGGACGTCACCTGCAGATCGACCGGCAGCGTCACCCACCCCAGCGCACCGGCCAGGCCGATGCCGAACACAGTCAGGTACACGCGCACGCCGGCCAGCCAGGCCAGGGTCAGGCCGAGGGCGAAGACCGACGGGTTGGCGATCGCGGAACCGTACATGGCCATCGATGCACGCAGTGGGGGATCGGCAGTATAGCGACGCTGCGGCTTGACGCTGGCGCGCAGTCGCGGCTATACCGAACCATATGGACGTCTTCACGCTGGTACGCCACCTCCGCCTGCCGCCGATGCGTCGGCGCACGCGCTGGCTGCTGATCGTGCTGACGATCTTGTGGATCGGCAGCGTCGCGCTCGCGTGGTGGTGGTCGGCGAACTGGGCCTCACCGCGGCTGGCCGGCCTGACCGCCGAGAACACGCGCTTGCGTGAACAGACCAGGCAGCTCGACGAGCTGCGCCAGCGCGTCGCCACGCTCAAGCGCTCCGACGACATCAGCCGCGCCGCGAACCAGGAACTGCAGACCAGCCTGTCCGAGCGCGACGAGGAAGTCTCCGCGCTGCGCGCCGATGTCGCATTCTATGAACGACTGGTCGGCACCAGCGGCCAGCGTCGTGGCCTGTCGGTTCACAGCGTGAAGATGGACCAGGACGCGAATGGCAGCTGGCACTACGCCACCACGCTCACGCAGAACCTCAACCGCGGCAAGATCAGCCAGGGTGATTTGACCCTGCAGATCGAGGGCGCAAAGGCCGGCAAGCTGCAAACACTGGAATGGAACGACCTGCTGCAGAAGCACGATGCGCCGGCACAGCCGTTCCAGTTCCGCTATTTCCAGAAAGTCGAAGGCAGCGTGATGCTGCCGCCCGGGTTCACCCCGCATCGCGTGCGCGTCTACCTGCGTTCGGAAGGCACTACGATCCAGCAGGCTTTCCCGTGGAGCGATGCGCTCAGCGGCGAGGTTGCGGCGCCAGAAGCGGGCAAGCATTGACCACCGGGCCTTGATCGACGCCCCGCGACCCCCCATCCTGAGTGGATGTCCGACACGATCGTCATGCATCCATCCGCTACGCAGAAAAACTACCAGCAGATTGATGCGCCGCTGGTGTTCACCAGTGCGGCCGCACACAAGGTGGCCGAACTGATCCGCGAGGAAGGCAATGCCGCACTCAAGCTGCGCGTGTACATCAGCGGCGGCGGGTGCTCGGGATTCCAGTACGGATTCAGTTTCGACGAGGAGCAGGCCGAGGACGACCTCGCCGTGCAGACCGATGGCGTGACCCTGCTGGTTGATCCGCTGAGCCTGCAATACCTGCTCGGCGCGGAAGTCGACTACAGCGAAAGCCTGCACGGCGCGCAGTTCTCGATCCGCAATCCGAACGCCAAGACCACCTGCGGCTGCGGCAGCTCGTTCTCGGCGTGATGCACAAGGACGTGCGAATGCCGCGAGCGGCTTTGCACTCCCTTCGGTCGCAGGGTCGGCGACTTTGAGCGAATCATTGCCGCCAATCGCTTTTACCGGCTGCCTGATCGATCGCGCCGAACACCTGCGCAACGACCGCGAACGCCTCGCCGGGCTGTGGCCGACGGCGCGCGTGCTGAGCCTGGATCACAATGCCGATGTCGAGACCAACGCCGGACGCGATGGCTTGGCCTTGCAACGTGGCGATGCGTTTTCCGAGGACGCGCTGGATGCCGCGCTGTTCCTCGGCATCGACGACGACGGCGCGTGGTTCGCGCATCGCACCGACGCGTTTGTGAACGCGCTCGACCTGCGCGGGGCGGCATCGCGGCTGTCCGCGTTCGAGGCCGGCTTGTTCGCCTATGCGCGTGCCTTGCTGCTGTGGCGCCAGCGCACGCGGTTTTGCGTTCAATGCGGTACGCCGCTGCGGATGACCCACAGCGGCCACATCGCCCGTTGCGACGGTTGCGAAAGCGACCACTATCCGCGCATCGACGCGGCCGTGATCATGCTGGTCAGCGACGGCGAGCGCCTGTTGCTCGGCCGGCAGGCGAGCTGGCCGCAGGGCAGGTATTCGCTGCTGGCGGGTTTCGTCGAACCGGGCGAGCGCCTGGAAGACACCGTCGCGCGCGAGGTGATGGAAGAAGCTGGCGTGCGCGTGCTGCGGGCGAACTACGTGGCCTCGCAGCCGTGGCCGTTTCCGTCCGGACTGATGCTGGGATTCTCGGCGCTGGCCGAACCCGACCCGCCGCGTTGCAACGATGAACTAGAAGACGCGCGCTGGTTCACGCGCGATGAATTGCTTGCAGAAGTGGCCAGCGGCCGGCTGGGCCTGTCGCGACCTGAATCGATTTCGCGCTGGTTGATCGATCGCTGGCTGGACGAAGGTGGATGAAGTACAGGCTTTAGTTTCGCCAAGTACATACTTCCGAAACCTAAAACTGTCGTCGCGTCGCGGTAGAATTGGCCCATGCATTCTTCCGCAACCCTGGTCGCCGTCGTCGCCGTCCTGATCGCCGAACAAGCGGCGCAGTCGCTGGGCGCGCTGCGGCGGTTCGACTGGCTGGTCGAGTGGCGGCGTTACGTGGACGGTTTGTCCGACGCCAATGGCGGCTGGAATGGCCGCGCCGGAATGTTGCTGATCGTCGGCTTGCCGGTGCTGCTGATCGGCCTGCTGCAAGTCGCACTGAGGCACTCACTGTGGGGCTTCCCCGCGTTCGTGTTCGCGGTGCTGCTGCTGTTCTACTGCTGGGGTCCGCGCAACCTGGATCAGGACGTCGAGGCGATCGTGGACGCACCCGATGCGCAACGCAAGCGCGATGCTGCCGCGCATCTCCTGCAGGCCGATGCGGCGTCCGCGCTCGACGGTCACTTGCTGGTCGAAGGCGTGTTCGCGGGCGCGTTGAGGCGCTGGTTTGGGCCGTTGTTCTGGTTCCTGCTGCTCGGTCCTGCAGGAGCCTTGCTGTACCGGATCGGCGCGCTGCTCGGCGGCGATGCCGCGCATGCGGACATGCCGTCGGCGCAACGCGATGGTGCGCGCTGGTTGCTTGCCGTACTCGACTGGCCGGTCGCGCAACTGATGACGCTGGCGCTTGCGCTGGCTGCGAATTTCGATGCGGTGTTCGGCGCATGGCGCGACTGGCATGCCGGCGGCGCGCGGCTGGACACCGGCTTCCTTGGCGCCGCTGCGCGCGCGAGCGTCGATATCGAGATCGCCGACGACGACACCGACGTGCCCGACGGCAACGCGCTCGCCGCGATGCCCGCGCTTCTGGAATTGCGCGATGCGATGAGCCTGGTCTGGCGGATGCTGCTGCTGTGGCTCGCAGTGCTCGCGCTGTTCGTGATCGCGCACTTCGTCGGTTGAGATTCGCGGCGCGCGTTCCATCGCGCTACGCCGCGTCTCCGCGCAATTCCCGTACTTTCGATTCCAGTACCGCCGCATTCGCCAGTGTTGCGTCGATCGGTGTGCCGATGACCAACTCGATGTGCGCGCGAAACCTTCGCGGCATGCGCAGCTGGCGCAGCCGGCTGTTGCGCTTGCTCCACATGCTGATCCACATCCCGCGCAACGCCAGCGGAATGACTGGCACAGGCCGGGTCGCGAGGATGCGCTCGACCCCGGGTTTGAACTTCGCGATCTCGCCGTCCTTGGTCAGCGCGCCTTCGGGGAAGATGCAGACCAGTTCGCCGGCCGCGAGTGCCGCATCGACATCGGCGAATGCTTTTTCCATCAGCGCTGCGTCCTCGCGCGCTCCGGCGATCGGGATTGCGCGCGCAGCCCTGAAGATCCATCCGGCGCCCGGCGTGTTGAAGATCCGGTAATACATCACGAAGCGCGCCGGCCGCGGCACCGCGCCGGCGATCAGCAGCGCGTCCAGGTAGCTGGCGTGGTTGCACACCAGCAGCGCAGGGCCATCGTCGGGAATGTTCTCGATGCCGCGCACGCGCAACCGGTACATCGCCTTCATCAGCATCCAGCTGAGGAAGCGCATGAGGAACTCGGGCACCAGGCTGAAGATGTAGATCGCAACGACCGCATTGAGCAGCGCGATCGCGAGGAAGAACTGCGGGATGCTCCAGTGTAACGCCGAGATCGCGACGATCCCGAATACAGCGGCGCTCACGATGAACAAAGCGTTGAGGATGTTGTTGCCGGCGATCACGCGCGAGAGTTCGCTGCGCGGCGTGCGGCTCTGCACCAGCGCAAACAGCGGCACCAGGAAGAACCCGCCGAACACGCCGATCATCGTTAGGTCGGCAAGGATGTGCAGGCTGCCCGTGGCGTGCAGGAAGCCGTTGATGTCGAGTCCGGTTTGCGGCGCCGCGCCGGGGCGCGCGAAGTACAGATCGAGCGTGAATGCGCTGAGCCCGAACGCGCCCAGCGGCACCAAGCCGATCTCGACCGTGCGTCCGGAAAGTTTCTCGCACAGCAGCGAGCCGATGCCGGTGCCGATCGAGAACATGCCGAGCGCCAGCAGATAGAGCGCGCCGGTGCCGCCGAGGTTGGCCTTCGCGTAGACCTCGAGCTGCGCGGTCAGCGCGGTGCCGAAGAACCAGAACCACGAGATGCCGAGCACCGAGTTGAACACCGCGCGCTGCTTCATGCAGAGCTGGAAAGTGCTCCAGCTCTCTACGAAAGGATTCCACTCCAGCTTCAAGTCCGGCGATGTCGCCGGCGCGGGAGGGATCGCGCGCGAAGCGGCATAGCCGACCAAGGCGATTGCGATCACCGCGAGCGAAGCCAGCGTCGGCCCCAAGCCAGGGGCCAGCATCAGGCCGCCGCCGAGCATCATGCCGAACAGGATCGCCATTGCCGTCCCGGTCTCGACCAGCCCGTTGCCGCCGACCAGTTCCTGCGGATGCAGCATCTGCGGCAGGATCGAATACTTGATCGGTCCGAACACCGTCGAGTGCATGCCCATCATGAACAGCACGACCAGCAGCAGCACCGCGTGGTGCGCGTAGAAACCGTACGCGGCGATCGACATCGCCACGATCTCGAACACCTTCACCGCGCGGATGATGCGCGTCTTCTCGATCTTCTCCGCGATCTGCCCCGCGGTCGCCGAAAAAAAGAAGAACGGCAGGATGAACAACGCCGGCGCGAGGTTCGTGTACAGCGACTGCTGCTCGAGCGTGAGCCCCATCAGCGAGGTGATCAGCACCACCGTCGCCTGCCGGAACACGTTGTCGTTGAATGCGCCCAGCGACTGGGTCAGGAAGAACGGCAGGAAGCGCCGCTGGCGCAGCAGTTCGAACTGGGAATGCGGTGTGCCGTGCGCCATGCGGGTCCCCTACGCGTTGGTGGAAGCCTAGCAAAGGCCCGCCTAGCGCGTTGCGCGATTCATGGCACACCTGTTCCAGCGCGCCGTTCCCCAACTGGCAAGGCGGTTGGCGTCCCGTTCGGCTGCGAGCCAGCTTCGGTCGGCTACCCTTCGACACGCACTCTTGCGAAAAGGAGGTCGCCATGTCCGCAGATAACAGGACGCCGCTGGAGCATGTCCACGCTGTACTGGCACAGCTCAAGGAAATGCGGCATTACTCGAAGACTTATGTGGAACAGCTCACGGCGCAATGGCTGTTGTTCGACGGCGAATTGAAGTCGCTGAAGAGGGCCGACGCCATAGAGAATCTGATGACGCGCCATGCCGAATTGCACGAGGCACTGGAAGCGGAAATCGGCGAGCTGGAAACGTTGGCCGTGAAGCTGCAGCCGCCGCCGGAAGAGAGCGCGGCGGCCTAACCCGCGTCGCGTTCGCGTTCGATCGCGCGCCAGCCGATATCGGTGCGGTGAAACTCGCCATCCCAGGCGATTTTCGCGACTGCATCGTAGGCGGAGCGCTGCGCATCGGCCACGCTGTCGCCGAGCGCGCACATGCACAGCACGCGGCCGCCTGCGGTGACGACATCGCCGTTCGCGTCGAGCTTCGTTCCAGCTTGGAAGACCTTTGAGTCTGCTGGTGAGGCAGCGTCGAGTCCATGGATGACATCGCCGGTCCTCGGCGTGTCCGGATAGTTCGCGGCTGCCATCACCACGCCGAGCGACGGACGCGGATCCCACTGGGCTTGGACATCGTGCAAGCGCAAGTCGATAGCAGCCTCGACCAGATCAAGCAAATCGCTTTGCAGACGCAGCATCACCGGCTGGGTTTCCGGATCGCCGAAGCGCACATTGAATTCGATCACCTTCGGCGCGCCGAAGGTGTCGATCATCAATCCGGTGTAGAGGAATCCCGTGAATGGCATGCCATCGGCGATCATCCCGCGCACGGTCGGCTCGACGATCTCGCGCATAACCCGCGCATGTACCTCGGGCGTGACCACGGGCGCCGGCGAATACGCGCCCATGCCGCCGGTATTCGGGCCGGTGTCGCCATCAAACACGCGCTTGTGGTCCTGCGAGGTCGCCATCGGCAATGCGGTGACGCCATCGACCATCGAAATAAAGCTCGCCTCTTCGCCGTCGAGGAATTCCTCGATTACCACGCGCGATCCGGCCGCGCCGAACGCATTGCCGGCGAGCATGTCGCGCACCGCGGCTTCGGCTTCTGCAAGCGTCATTGCGACGATCACGCCCTTGCCAGCGGCGAGCCCATCGGCCTTCACCACGATCGGCGCGCCGACCTCTTGCAGATACGCAAGCGCCGCATCGAGTTCGGTATGCACCGCGTAATGCGCGGTCGGAATGCCATGGCGTGCGAGGAAATCCTTTGCGAACGCCTTGCTGCCCTCGAGCTGCGCGGCGGCGGCGGTCGGCCCGAAGATGCGCTGTCCCGCAGCGCGGAAGCGATCGACGATACCTGCTACCAATGGGCCTTCGGGACCGACCACGGTCAGCGCGACGCCCTCCGTTTCGGCAAGGTTGAGTAGCGCGTCAAGGTCAGTCGCCGGCACCGCCACATTGCGGCATTTCGCTTCTTTCGCGGTACCGGCATTGCCCGGCGCGACCAGCACTTCACTGATGCGCGGGGATTGCGCGAGCTTCCACGCGAGCGCGTGCTCGCGACCGCCGGAACCGATGACGAGGATTTTCATTCGATCAATGCCTGAAATGCCGCCGCGCGGTGAATACCATCGCGATGTCGTGTTCGTCGGCTGCGGAGATCACTTCGGCGTCGCGCATCGAACCGCCAGGCTGGATCACGGCGCGGACGCCGGCCGTGCCGGCGGCGTCGAGGCCGTCACGGAACGGGAAGAACGCGTCGCTTGCCAGCACCGAGCCCGGAACCGTCAATCCGGCTTCCTCGGCCTTGAGCGCGGCAATCTTGGCGCTGACGACGCGGCTCATCTGGCCGGCGCCGATGCCGATCGTGCGCAGGTCTTTCGCGTAGACGATCGCGTTCGACTTCACGTGCATCGCGACTTTCCAGGCGAACAACAGGTCGGAAAGTTCTGCATCGCTCGGCGCGCGCTTGCTGACGATCTTCAGGTCGCTCGCGGTCAGCGAGTCGCTGTCCGCGTCCTGCACAAGCAGGCCACCGGCGATGCGCTTGAAATCCTGGCCGTCTTCGCGCGATGCGAGCGCGCCGCAGGCCAGGACGCGCACGTTTGGCTTCTTCGCGAATGCCGCAAGCGCATCGGCATCTACTTGAGGAGCTATTACGACTTCGACGAACTGGCGCTTGACGATCTCTTTCGCGGTCTTCGCGTCGAGCGCGCAGTTGAACGCGATGATGCCGCCGAAGGCCGAAGTCGGATCGGTCGCGAACGCGCGGTCGTAGGCCTCGCCGATGGTCGCTGCGACCGCGACGCCGCACGGATTCGCATGCTTGACGATCACGCAGGCCGGCGCGTCGAAGGCCTTGACGCATTCGAGCGCGGCGTCGGCGTCGGCGAGGTTGTTGTAGCTGAGCTCCTTGCCTTGCAGGAAGCGCGCGGTCGCGACGATGCCGGTCTTCGGTGCGTCCTTTCCCACATACAGCGCGCCGCGCTGGTGCGGGTTTTCACCGTAACGCAGCGCCGAGGCCAGATTCAGCGACAGGTGCATTGTCTTCGGCCAGGATTCCGGCTGCTCAGGATCGTTCGCCCGCGGCGAGAGCCACTGCGCGATGCGGCCGTCGTAATGCGCGGTGTGCGCGTAGGCCTTCGCGGCGAACACACGGCGTTGCGCCGCATCGGTGCCGCCTTGCGCGATCGTTTCGAGCAGCGATCCGTAGTCAGCCGGATCCACCACCACCGCGACGCGCGCATGGTTCTTCGCCGCCGCGCGCAGCATCGCCGGACCGCCGATGTCGATGTTCTCGACCGCATCCTCATACGTGCAATCGGATTTGGCGACGGTCGCCTCGAACGGATACAGGTTGACCACCAGCAGATCGATCGGCGCGATGCCGTGCTGCGCCATCACCGCGTCGTCGGTGCCGTCGCGGCCGAGCAGGCCGCCGTGGATGGCCGGGTGCAGGGTCTTGACGCGGCCGTCCATGATTTCCGGAAAGCCGGTGACATCGCTGACATCACGCACGGCGATGCTGGCGTCGCGTAGGGCCTTGGCGGTGCCGCCGGTGGACAGTAGTTCAACGCCATTGGCGATCAACGCGCGCGCGAGATCGATCACGCCGGTCTTGTCGGAAACGGAAAGCAGCGCACGGCGCACGCGCTGGCGCGGCGTGGAAGAATCGGTAGCGGACATCGGCAACCCCGGGAGCGAGGCGCGAATTATAGCGGCTAGGCTTCTCCGTCGCGCTTCGCACGACGGGTCGTTGCTAGGCTCAGCATCCTACTTCGCCAATCAACCCCGCCTTCGGCTCCTGCCTCCGGCCTTGTCGTGAGCGCGAACTGACGTCAAGTCAGTTCGCAAGCAGCTCATGACAAGCCGTATTGCTTGAGTTTCTTGCGCAGCGTGCTGCGGTTGATGCCCAGCGCGGCCGCGGCGCGACTCTGGTTGCCGTCGCAATGGCGCAGCACTTCGGCGAACAGCGGCGCTTCGACTTCATGCAGTACCAGCGCGTGCAGATCCTCGGCCGGATGATCGCCCAGATCGCGCAGGTAGCGCCGCACGACGCGCGAGACGCATTCGCGCAGTGACGGCTGGGCCGAGACGGAGGCGGCCGAGCCGTTCTCGCGCAGTGCTTGGACGGCGTTCACCTGGGACAGCACTCCGGGATCGAGCGAGGTTCGCTGGAACGAATCTTGTGGTTTATCGAAGTGGCTTCCATGCCGATTCCGTCGTCGCAATTCTTGGTGTTGTTCGCGACAAGATCGTATTCGACGGGGGAGCGAAGTTTACTCCTGTTTCCCTCGACACACGCAAGCATTTTTTCGTGCCACGCGTCACGCATCGCGCGATGCAGCGTTCAGCGGAACTCGAACGCAAAAGCAACCGCGTCGCGGCCAGGGTCGACCACTTCCAGCGTTGCATTCGCCGACTGGCCGGGCGCGATCAGCGTTGCTTTCGTTGCGCTGCCGAGATATTCCTGCGGGCGGAAGCGGCGCATGCCGATGTCGCGGCCGTTGAGATCGGACATGGTCAGCTCCAGCAACGGCCACGCCTGCGCGAATGCGGCGTTGTTGCGGAATGTGACGGTGATCAGCAGCGCGCCTTTCGCCGACGGATGCGGACGCACGTCGCGCGCGGTAACCTCGAACGCGGACAGCTCGTGCCACGGCCGCAGCGTGCAGCCGAGCGTGCCGCAGATGCGCTGCAAGCTCGGACGCCAATCCGGATCGCGCGCCAGGCGATCACGGTCGGCGATCGGACGGATCGCGAGCAGCAGGATCAGCAACGCAAGACTGGCCAGCCACCAACGCCATTGCGGCGGACGCGGGATGCGGATGCGTCTGTGCACGAAACTTGGCGCCGCCGGCTGCGGTGGGCGCGGGCGCGGGCCGAACAGTTCGCCCTGGTCCTCGGGTGGTTCGTCGGCCACGGTCGCGGCAGCGTCGATATCAGGTTCGGCGTCGGTCAGATGCGCGTGGGCATCGAAGTTCGCGCTGCACTCGGGACAATGGAAGCTGCCGTCCTCGCCCTCGGCGCGGTCGGCTTCGAGCGGGTGCACGGCGAGGCATTGCGGGCAGCGGGTTTGCATGCGCGCAGTTTACGTGAGCCGCGCGTTCAATCGGAAAGGCTCAAGCGCGACGCACGCCGTCGATGCGCAGCCAGTCTTCGCGCTGGGTCACGCGCAAGTCGTCGAACCCGTGCGCGTAGCGCGCGAGCAGTTCGTCCTGCTGGCCATCGAGGATGCCCGACAGTGCGAGCAGACCGCCGGGTTTCACGCGCGCGGCGATGCTGTCGGCCAATGCGTCCAGCGCGGACGCGAGGATGTTGGCGACGACGATGTCGTACTGCGCGTCCGGTGCCGCGTCGGGCATGAACACATCCAGGCGCTCGACGACTTCGTTGCGTTCGGCATTGTCGTGGCTCGCGATCAGCGCCTGCGGATCGTTGTCGATGCCAACTGCGCGCGCGGCGCCGAGTTTAAGCGCTGCGATCGCAAGGATGCCTGAGCCGCAGCCGACGTCGAGCACCGATTTGCCGTGAAGGTCCAGCGACTCCAGCCATTCCAGGCACAGCGCCGTGGTCGCGTGCGTGCCCGAGCCGAATGCGAGGCCGGGATCGAGGCGCACGATGGTTGCCGGACGTTCGATGGCATCCGCGCCAAGCGCCAACGCTTCAGCCGGCGTGTCGGCATTCCATGGAACGATCCACAACGACGCGCCGAAGCGCAGCGGCGGATAGTCGTCCATCCACGCGCGCACCCAGTCCTGATCGGCCACTTCGCAGAATGTCGCCGTGGCGAAATCGGCCTCCGGCGCGAGCGCCTCAAGAGCGTGCAGCAGCGCGTCGCGGCTCGCGTCCGCATCGAACAGCGCGGTCAGCGTCAGCGCCGCCCATAACGGCATCGCGCCGACGCCCGGTTCGAGGATCGCGCGTTCGTCGGGCGTCGCCGCATCGGCGTCCATCAGCGTGACCGACAGCGCGCCGAGTTCTTCGAGCGCGGCTTCGATGCGCGGGTGGTCGGACTGGGTGCAGTGGAGGGTGAGTTCGAGGAAGGGCATTGGAGGAATCGATTGAGGGCTTCCATCATGCCATTCGCGCGCATCGCGCGGGGCCCTAATCGCGCGACGAACAGCACGATTCATGGTACGCTTTGCAGTACGCAAGAATCGGGAAACCGCATGAGCTCTATCAGCGCCAACAACTTGAAGACCCAGGGCGTCTCGGCGATAGCGGAGGCATTGTCCGACGCGCCCGAAGCGATGGTGTCGGTGCGCGGCAAGGATCGCTTCGTGGTGATGGACATCGCCCATTACCGCTACCTGCGCGAATGCGAACTGACCGCCGCGCTGGCCGAAAGCCACGCCGATCTCGCTGCGGGCCGCTACGTGAAGGAATCGGTGGATGCGCACATGAAGCGCCTGGCGAAGCTGAAATGACGTACGCACTGGTCTTCACCGACCAGTACAACCGGCGCGCCGCGCGCTTCCTCAAGCGCCACCCGCAACTTCGCGAGACCTATCGCAAGACCCTGTTGCTGTTGCAGGCCAATCCGCATCATCCGTCGCTGCGGCTGCACGCCCTGTCCGGCAAGCTCGAAGGGTTGCACTCGGTGTCGATCAACCTGTCATACCGCATCACGCTGGAGTTGATCATCCGCGAGCGGCAGATCGTGCCGATCAACGTCGGCGATCACGATGCGGTGTATTGAGGGCGATCGGCTCCAGGCCATCGAGGATCGCGCGCTCGTCCGGCGTCGCCGCATCTGCATCCATCAACGTGACCGACAACGCGCCATGCTCGTCAAGCGCAGCTTCGATGCGCGGGTGGTCGGATT
>JANXZP010000012.1 GCA_025355485.1 Pseudomonadota bacterium | reverse complement strand
CTGTTCGAACACCTCGCGGCGCAGCGCGTCGGTGTTGATCAGGTTGCCGTTGTGCACGAACGCAATGCCGTACGGCGAATTCACGTAGAACGGCTGCGCCTCATCGGAACCTTCCGAGCCTGCGGTCGGATAACGGCAATGGCCGATGCCGACGCGGCCGACCAGCAACCGGATCGCGGCCTCGTCGAACACGTCCTTCACCAGCCCGTTGCCCTTGTGCATGCGCAGCTTGTTGCCGTCCACCGTGGCGATGCCGGCCGCATCCTGGCCACGGTGCTGCAGCACGGTGAGTCCGTCGTACAAGGCCGATGCGACTTCGCGCGTGCCCACAATCCCGACTATGCCGCACATTTTGAAACCTCGCAGAGCGTTATTTCTTGTGAATCGCCGGCGCGGGGCGCGTCGACGCATACGACACATGTTCGACAACCGCGGTCGGCAGCCAGGGCTTCATCAACTCGGCGCCGCGCTGGAATTCGGGAATCAGCAGTGACGTGCGCCACGATGCTTCCTGCGGCAACCTGGTGAAACCCAGCACCAGGATCAGCACGCAACCCAGCGCCACACCACGCAGCAATCCGAACAACAATCCGAACACGCGATCGACACCACCCAACCCGACAGAACGCACCAGCTTTCCGATCGTCCATGTCACCAGGCTGCCGACGATCAGCGCCACGATGAACACCAGCGCGTACGCCAGGAACAACCGCGCCGCCGCTTCGTGCACCTGCGCCGCGAACAACACCGTGACCTGCGCGCCGTACATGAAAGCCAGCCAGAACGCCGCGATCCACACGGCCAGCGACAACACCTCGACCACCAGTCCGCGCAATGCACCGAGCAGCGCCGACAGCAGCAGGACACCCAGCAGCACGCAATCGATCGTCGTCAACATGCGGCTGGTTTCAACATGCGTCCGCTTCTTCCGATCTCAAGCCGCAATCGCACTTACGGATACGCCACAACGATGCCGCTCAGTTTGAATTTCGCGGACACTTCGGCGCGCAGCCGATCGGCGGCGTCGCGATCAGCTTCCGGACCGACCCGCACCCGATACAAGGCGCCACTGTCTGCCTGGATGCGCTCGCTGAATGCGGTGAAGCCGGCTGCGCGCAACTTGTCGCGCAAGGTCAGGGCTTCATCTTGGGAACGGAATGCGACGAGCTGCACCACGAAACCGCGTCTGGCCGCTGCGGGCGATGGCGCGGCGGTTGCCGCTGAGGGCTTGGTCGCAGGCGCCGCCGTCGGCACAGCGGACTTCAATGGTGCAGAGGGCGGCGACACGGCTGGTTTGACGGCGGGTGCTGCCGTCGCGGGAATCGGCTTGTTCGGTGCCGCTTGGGCATCCGGCGCCGCTACCGCTGCATCCAGCGCGATCACGTTCGCGGGCATATCGGTGCGCACTTGCTGGGATTTCAGTCGGGCCGCTTCGGCATCGCCACGCTGCGAATATGGACCGATCCGCACGCGCATCACCGGCTTTCCAGCGACGGCCATCGTTTCGGCGTACGCGGGCAACTGAGCAGCCTTGAGCGAGGCGACCAGCGATTGCGCGTTCGCGGCATTCGAATACGTACCGAGACTCACCACATAGCGACCGCCAGCGCTGGCAGCGGGAATCGGCGGCGAGGTCGATGGCGATGGCGCAGAAGTGGTTGGCAGGGTGACGGCAGGTGCGTTTGGCGGCTGAGCTCCGATGGTGGGCGCAACGGTGCCAGCGGTGGACGCACTCCGCGCGGGCTGCGCACCCGCATCAGGCAGCGCGCTGCTGGATGCCGGCGCAGGTGCAGGCGGATGGCTGGCGTCCATGCCGACCACGCCGCCCTGCGGCACGTCTGCGGCTGGCGTCACCAGCGGCAACTCCTTGGTCTGGAAATCGCCACCCGGCGCATTCGGCATGCTCAACGACACGTCGGCGGCGCTGCTGCGCGGGTCGTGGCTGACGATCAGCTTCGGCAGGAAGATGATTGCCAGCGCGGACAGTACCGCGGCGCCGATCAGACGGTGTTTGAGGGCGGGATCCATGCGCGTATCCGAACATCAACGGAGGCGTGAAGTATAGCCCGCCCCTGTGCGACGGTGAACGAAGCGGAGCGATCACGAGCCACAAGGATGTGGGAAGTGCCACAAAGTGTCGTGAACACTTAAGGCCCCGTGTCAAGCGCGCGCAAGGCATCGGCAGCGGTATGGAACGAGCCGAATACCAGGATGCGGTCGCCTGCTGTCGCGATGCGGCGTGCGGCGCGCAGGGCCAGCTCGACATCGGGCAGCACGTCGACCACGCGCCCGTCCAGCGCGACGCGCAGGCGATCGGCCAACGCAGTGCCGCTCAATCCGCGCGGCGTGTCGTGCAGGCCGCATAGCCACCAGCGTTCGATACGCTCGATCAATGGCACGACGATGCCAACCAGATCCTTGTCGCCGAGTGCGCTGAAGACTGCATGCGTTGCGCCGGTCACCGGATGCGCGGCAAGCCAATCGGCGAGTTGCCGCGCGGCCTGCGGGTTGTGGGCGACATCGATCACGATTTCGACGCTGTCGCGCTCGATGCGTTGCAGCCGCGCCGGCAGGCGCGCCGAGCGCACGCCTTCGGCGATCGCGGCGTCGGCGATGGCGATATTCGCATCGGCGAGATCCAGCGCACGCAATGCGGCGATCGCCGCGGCCGCATTCGCGCGCTGCGCGGGCGCGTCCATCACGGGTTCGGGCAGGTCGATCGCATAACCCGGTTCGCGCCAGCGCCAGCCACCGGGCAAGTCGTCGATCAGGTAATCGCAGCCCGCGCGGGTCGCGGATGCGCCGATACGGTACGCATGCCGCAGCACGCTCGCGGGCGGATCGATTTCCCCCAGCACGACCGGCTTTCCGGCGCGCATCACGCCGGCCTTTTCGAGTCCGATCGATTCGCGGTCCGCGCCCAGCCAATCCTGGTGATCCAGATCGACGGTCGTGATCACCGCGACATCCGCATCGACGATGTTTACCGCATCGAGCCGCCCGCCGAGCCCGACTTCGAGGATCGCCAGATCGAGCCGCTGATGTTCGAACAGCAGCAGCGCGGCGAGCGTGCCGTATTCGAAATAGGTCAGCGGAATGGGCTCGCCCTTGCCTGTCAGTCGTGCCGCCTCGATGCGCTCGAACGCCGCGACCAGCGCTTCATCGCCGGCATCCACGCCATCGATCCGCACGCGCTCGTTGTAGTGCAGCAAGTGCGGCGAGGTGTAGGCGCCCACGCGCAGCCCCGCCTCGCGCGCGATTGTTTCGATGAACGCGACCGTCGAACCCTTGCCGTTGGTGCCGGCGACGGTGATGACGTGCCGCGCCGGACGTGTCAGCCCGAGCCGTTGCGCGACAAGGCATACGCGATCGAGCCCGAGCGCGATCGCATCCGGATGCTGGAGCTGCTGGTGGGCAAGCCATTGGTCGAGGTTCATCGGACGCTCGGAACAGGGATGCGACCGACGCATTGTGGACGGCGCGCGCGTTCCAGCCAACGGCGTTAGACTCGCTGCGGGCTACCGGAATCTTCCCATGCGCAATCCCGTTTCCGTCCTGTCGATCCTGACCGCCGCCCTGTTCGCCAACGCCGCCTACGCGGTCGATGCGAGCGACGCGCTGGTCGCGAAGTTCAACACGGTCTGCGCGGGCGCCGCGCCGGGTTCGGCGCTGGCTGCGCGTTGCGCCGTGGTGCTCGGCAGCGCCGATCCTAACGCGCGCACGAATGCGGCCGATTTCAACACGCTGGAAGAATTGCCGGGGCAAGGCCGGCTCGCGGCGCGCGATCTCGCGCCGGATTCGGATGGGTCGAAGCGCACGACCCAGCATGTGGATCTCACCCCGAAGCTCGCGCTGTTCGCGAGCGTAGATGCCGCGTGGCTGGCGCGCGTGAGCGGCGGCGCCGAAGCGCCGTTCGATGCGGACACCTACGCCCTCACACTTGGCCTCGACTGGCGCCCGGCCGATCGCTGGCAGTTCGGCATCGCGTTGCAGCACCAGAACGAGCACCAGGATTTCCGCGACAGCGCGGGAAGGTTCGACCAGCACACGACCGGCGCGATCGCGACCGCGAGCTGGCAGGCATCGGACAACATCGGCCTCAGCGCGTACAGCGGCTGGTTGCGCGGCAGTGCCGACACGCTACGCGTCGTGCGTTTCATCGACGGCGCGACGCCGGTCGCCGAACGCGCGCATCCTGATACGCGTCGTGCGGTCGCCGGTTTCGCGCTGGATGCAACCGTGGCGCGCGGTGCATGGGAGTGGCGTTACGGCGTCGGCTATGACTGGACGCGTTCGACCACCAATGGTTATGTCGAACAGGGCGGTTCGGGCTTCGACCTGATCGTCCCGCAGCGACAAGTGAAAACCTCGCGCGCGCGGTTCGACCTCGGCATCGCACGCATACTGTCGGAAAGCTGGGGCGTCTGGCAGCCGCAGGCGCGGATCAGCTGGCGGCACGAGTTCCAGAATCCGCAGCGTACGATCGGCGTGCGTTTCGTCGAGGACACCGGCGGCACCTTGGTTGCATTCGACAGCGCCGCGCCAGACCGCGGCTGGGCCGAAGCCGCGCTCGGCGCCGCGTTCACCTTCGCTCACGGAAATTCGGCGTTCGTCGAATGGCGCCACGAATTCGCCCACGGCCCGTTGCGCGACGACACACTCGCGCTGGGCTGGCGGATCGAGTTGTAAGCCAGTTTGGTTTCATCAACCTGCACTCGCGTTCATGCTGGGTCGATAAGGCCGACCCAGCCTACGGCGGCGCGTATAATTGCGACGCATACGGCATGACGCCGCGAAGGAATTCTCCATGTCGCAGCAGACGATGAAAGCGCTGGTCAAGCGCAAGCCCGAGGAAGGCATCTGGATGGAGCAGGTGCCGGTGCCTGAGGCCGGCGCGAACGAAGTGTTGATCAAGCTCGAGAAGACCGCGATCTGCGGCACCGACCTGCACATCTACAAGTGGGATGAGTGGTCGCAGCGTACGATCAAACCGGGCTTGGTGATCGGCCACGAATTCGTCGGCCGGATCGTCGATATCGGCCCCGGCGTGACCGGCTACACGCTCGGCCAGCGCGTGTCGGCCGAAGGCCACATCGTCTGCGGGCATTGCCGCAATTGCCGCGCGGGCCGCCAGCACCTGTGCCCGAATACCATCGGCATCGGCGTGAATCGCAACGGCGCGTTCGCCGAATACATCGTGATGCCGGCCTCGAACCTGTGGCCGATCCCCGACCAGATTCCGTCCGAGCTCGCCGCGTTCTTCGATCCGTACGGCAACGCCGCGCACTGCGCGCTCGAGTTCGACGTGATC
>JANXZP010000110.1 GCA_025355485.1 Pseudomonadota bacterium | reverse complement strand
CGATCAGCGCGAAGGCGGTCGGGTTCGCGTTCGCAGCCAGCGCGATGTTGATCGCCATCGGCACCATCACCACGGTCGCGCCGACCTGGCTGATGACCAGGGTGAACGCCACGGTGATCGTCGCGATCACGGCCTGCAGCAAATACGGCGATGCGTCCTGCGGCATGCGGTCGAGCAGTCCGCGCGCGAGCCAGTCGGCCGTGCCGGTGCTGTCCATCGCCGCGCCGAGCGGAATCAGGCAGGCCATCAGGAACACGGTTTTCCAGTTGATCGCCGCGTAGGCCTCGTCCATGTTCAGCACGCCGGTGAACAGCATGCCGGCTGCGCCCGCCATCAACGCCAGCGGGGTCGGGATCCTGCCGGTGAGCGCCATCGTCAGCGCGATGGCGAAGATCGCGAGCGCGATCCACAGCTTGTGCGGCCGTTGTTCTTCCTTCGGATAGTCGGTGACGACCACGAAATCGTGCTGGCGCCCGGATTGGGTCAGGTTCGTCCATACGGTGTGGAACACCAGCATGTCGCCGGCCTTGAGCGCGACGTCGCGGATGTCCTCGCGCAGGATCTGGTTGTCGCGATTGATCGCCAGAACGCTGATGCCGCGCTGGTTGCGCAGGCGCAGGTCGGTGAGCTTCTTGCCGATGAACGCCGAGTTCGGTGGAATCACCGCTTCGGAAATTCCTGCAAGGCTGGGGTTGAACAGGTCGCCGAACTGGCGCAACCGCGACGACATCCGCAGCAGGTTAGCCTGTGCGTAATCCTCGACGTGCTGGCGCGTTCCCATCACGCCGATCACGCTGCCGACCCACAGCATCTGGTCGGCCGGCGGCGCGAGCCGCGACTCCTCGCCGGTGCGCAGCGCGAGCAGCAGCGGCGCGCCTTTCTGCGCTTCGGCTTCGCCGACCGACATGCCCACGATCGGGCTTTCCGAAGTCACCGTCAGTTCGTACACATCGCCGTCGATGCCGTAGGCCTGGGCGAAATAACTTTCGGTGCGCGCCGGGGTGACATTCTTGTCGGCGCCGCGACCGAGCCAGCGGCGCGCAAAGAAGCGGTAGTAAACCAGCGAAGTCGCGAGCAGCGCGAGCCCGATCGGGAATGGCGCGAACATCTTCAACGGCTGCAAGGTCGCGACACCGGACGGAATGTTGCGGTTCGCCGCGACCAACAGGTCGTTGAGCAGGATCAACGGCGAATTGCCGACCATCGTGAGGCTTCCGCCCATGATGATCGCGCTGACGATCGGCAGCAGCAGCCGCGACGGCGCGACGCCAGTTCGTGCGGAAAGGCGGGAAGCCACCGGCAGGAACAGCGACATCACCGACGGATTCTGCATGGTCGGCGAGATCACGCCGGCGACCGCTGCGGTCAGCGTGATCATGCGCTCCTCGAGGCCGCGCGAGCGCCGCAGTAACCATCCGGCAAGCCGGTTCAGCAGGCCGGTGCGATCCAGTCCCGCGCCGAGGATCATCGCCGCCATCACGCTGATCACCGCGTTGCCGGAGAAGCCATCGAACAGGCGATCGGTCGGCACGATGCGGCTAAGGCCCAGCGCGACGAGCACGATCAACGCGACCAGGTCGGCGCGAATGCGATCGAGCATGAACATCGCCATGATGAACCCCACCAGGCACAGCACGATGATCATGTCGGGCGTGAGTGCGTGGTCGGTGGCGGCGTCCATGATGCGGTCGGTCTTTAGTCGATGCGATCAGCGGCGTTCGTAGAGCAGGTCGAACACGCCGTGGCCGAGGCCGATGCCGCGGCTCTCGAAGCGCGTCTGCGTACGCCAGTCCGGACGCGGCACCGCGCCACGCGCGCCCGCGCGATTGCGCAGCGCAGGCTCGGCATCGAGCACGTCCCACATCTGTTCGGCATACGGCAGCCAGTCGGTCGCCAGGTGCAGCAGGCCGCCGGCGCGCAGGCGATCGGCGATCAACGCGATGTTTTCGGCATTGACGAGCCGGCGCTTGTGGTGGCGCTTCTTGTGCCACGGGTCGGGAAAGTAGATGCGCACCTCGGCTAGCGCGGAGCTGGCGATCTCGTTGCGCAACACTTCCAGTGCATCGTGGCGATAAACACGCACGTTATTCCGATGCGCGTGCTCGATGCCGGTGAGCGCGCGGCCGACGCCGGGCGCGTGCACCTCGATGCCGATATGGTCGCGCGCCGGATCGGCACTCGCCGCGTGCAGCAGCGCGTCGCCGTTGCCGAAGCCTATTTCGAGCACGCAGGGCGCCCGCCGTCCGAACAGCGCATGCAGGTCGCGCGGCGCGCCGGTGTAGTCCACGCCGTACTTCGGCCACAGTTCACGCATCGCGCGTTCCTGCGATTGGGTCAGACGACCCTCGCGCAACACGAAGCTGCGAATCTCTCTCCGTCCATCTACTGCTGTAAATGGTTTGTTTACGACTCGGACGATCATGCGAGCCGTCCTTGGTGCTTGGCGCCGGCCCGGCCATCCGTGGCCGTGCGCTCGCCGCTGCGGACTGCCGAGCCTAGGCAGTCCACGAAATCCCCGGCTCGCCCTTGGCGCAATGCGAAGCTGCGCACCTTGCGGTGCTCGGGATCGACGGTGAAAGGTTGCTCGCGCAGCGCGTCGCTCATGCCATCCACCCGGCGCGCGTGGCGAGTCGGTTCGCCATCAGAAGAACAGGCCTTCGATCGGCGACGATGCGTTGGCGTGGCGCTTCTTCGGAATGCGTCCGGCGAGGAACGCATCGCGGCCGGCTTCCACGCCGAGCTTCATCGCGCGCGCCATCCGGATCGGATCGCGCGCGCCGGCGATCGCGGTGTTCATCAGCACGCCATCGCAACCGAGCTCCATCGCGATCGCAGCGTCCGAAGCGGTGCCGACGCCGGCATCGACGAGGATCGGAACTTTCGCGTTCTCGACAATGGTAAGGATGTTGTAAGGATTGCGGATGCCGAGGCCCGATCCGATCGGCGCCGCGAGCGGCATGACCGCCACGCAGCCCATCTGTTCGAAGCGCTTGGCCATGATTGGATCGTCGCTGGTATAGACCATCACCTGGAAACCTTCGGCGATCAGTGTCTTCGCGGCTTCCAGTGTCGCCGGGATGTCGGGATGCAAGGTCTGTTGATCGCCTAGCACTTCGAGTTTCACCAGGGCATGGCCGTCGAGCAGTTCGCGACCGAGCCTTGCGGTGCGCACCGCATCGTCGGAGGTGTAGCAGCCGGCGGTGTTGGGCAAGATCGTGTAGCGATCCGGCGGCAGCACGTCGAGCAGGTTCGGCGCGTTCTTGTCCTGGCCAATATTCGTGCGGCGGATCGCGACCGTCACGATCTGCGCACCCGCGGCCTCGGTCGCCAGGCGCGTCTGTTCGAGGTCGGCGAACTTGCCGGTGCCGGTGAGCAGGCGCGAGTGATAGGCGATGCCGGCGATGATCAGTGGGTCGTCTTGTGGGCTTGGGCGTGCGAGATCATTCATCGCCGGATTATCGCGCGATTGGTATGCGATGTGGGCGTATCGGACCGGCGCCTCGCGGATTTTTTCAGCCCCCACCAAGCGCCTGTACGATTTCCACGCGATCGCCTTCCGCAAGCCGGTGCTCGACATGTTTGCTTCGCGGGACGATGGATTGGTTGATCTCCACCGCGACGCGACGTCCGGCATAGCCGCTGAGCTCGAGCAATTCGGCGAGCGTTGGCACGCCATCGAGCTGCATCGGTTCGCCGTTGAGGATGATCTGCATTGAACTGCTCCGGTGAACCGCGTTGCGGGCGTCTTCGCTGCTCGGCATAATCGTCGGGCGAGGCGGGTGTAGTTCAATGGTAGAACTGCAGCTTCCCAAGCTGCTAGCGTGGGTTCGATTCCCATCACCCGCTCCATCCGATCACCACCCACGACCCAGGCGGCACGGAGGCAGCATGGTCGAACGGGCAAATCCATCCAGACCCGTATTGGGCTGGCGCGAATGGCTGGCGCTGCCGGATCTGGGCATCCACGCGATCCGCGCCAAGCTCGATACCGGCGCGCGTTCGTCCGCGCTGCACGTGGACACGCTGGAAACATTCCAGTCGGGCGGCCGCGAGTGGGTGCGCTTCAGCGTTGCCACCGGATCGGCGGATAACAAGCTGGTCGTGGTCGAGTCCACGGTGCACGACCGCAGGCCGGTCACCGATTCGGGCGGCCATGTCAGCGAACGCTTCTTCCTGCGCACGCGCCTGCTGCTCGCCGGGCAGGAGTATCCGGTTGAAATCAATCTGACCTCGCGCAGGAATATGCTGTTTCCGATGTTGCTCGGGCGCACCGCGCTGGCGCGGCATTTCCTGGTCGATCCGGCGCGTTCGTTCCGTGCCGGACGGCACTCTCCCGAACCGGCCATTCGTGCATGAAGTTTGCCATTCTTTCGCGCCAGAGCACGCTCTGCTCGACCCAGCGCCTGGTCGAGGCTGCGTGTGGTCGCAATTTCCCCGAGCCGGCCATTCGTGTATGAAACTCGCCATCCTTTCGCGCAACAGCAAACTTTACTCGACCCAGCGCCTGGTCGAGGCCGCGCGCGAACGCGGCCACAGCGTGCGCGTGCTCGATCCGCTGCGCTGCTACATCAAGATCGCGCCGGACGGTTTCGACATGCACCACAAGGGCCGCGTGCTGACCGATTACGACGCGGTGCTGCCGCGCATCGGCGCTTCGATCACGCGCTATGGCACTGCGGTGCTGCGCCAGTTCGAGATGATGAATGTCTACACGCCGAATGGATCCGACGCGATCCTGCGCGCACGCGACAAGTTGCGTTGCCATCAACTGCTGGCCAAGCAGGGCATCGGTCTTCCGACCACGGTGTTCGGCGACAACCCCGACGACACCAACGACCTGCTGGCGATGCTGGGCAAGCCGCCGCACGTCATCAAGCTCAACGAAGGCACCCAGGGAGCGGGCGTGATCCTGACCGAACGACTCTCATCATCGCGCAGCGTGATCGAGGCGCTGCGCGGTCTGTACGCGACGTTCCTGGTGCAGGAGTTCATCGCCGAATCCAACGGCACCGATGTGCGCTGCTTCGTGGTCGGCGGCAAGGTGGTCGCCGCGATGCGACGCAAGGCGCGCGCCGGGGAGTTCCGCTCGAACCTGCATCGTGGTGGCACCGCGACCAAGGTCGTGCTCAGTGCCGCCGAAACCGACACCGCGATCCGCGCCGCGAAAGTCATGGGGCTCAACGTCGCCGGCGTGGATCTGCTGCGATCCAGGCGCGGGCCGCTGGTACTCGAGGTCAATTCGTCGCCGGGGCTGGAGGGCATCGAAAGCACCACCGGCGTGGACGTGGCCGCGGAGGTTGTCGATTACATGGCCCAGAGGGTCGCCCGCAAGCGCCGTGACCAAGCCGCGAGGCTTCCAAGCCATTGATCTGAAAGATGTTCAGAAAAATCCTGTCCGGCTTAACCGCCGATTAACCCGGCCGGTCGTAGGCTGGCCGGACTGTAGCTCTGCCGGACACTCCTCGTCTCCTGTCCAGTGACTCGCAGATTACGGTAATCGGGGCTTTACCTTGAGTCCAAGCGAGATGGGCCGTTCTGCGGCCGTCTCCTTGGACTTTTTTTCGTCCGGCGATTTGCTGACCCATTGCACGCAGTCGCGACCGTCATCCAAGCATGCGACTCAATAGCTATGCACAAATGACAACCAACGTTGCATGAAGCACTGAACGATCGGCATATGCCGATGTCCAAGGACTCTGGCAGAATGATTGCTCACACCCTCAAGCAAGGTAGTTGCCCCATGCATCTGCGCAGCGTTGCAGCATTGATCGTTTTGTTGGCCATTGGAAACGCCATGGCCGAAGACGGCATCCATGGCTTGCAGTCAAAACAGGAATTCGTCGCCATGAAGGCCTCGGTCCTGAAGGACATCAGCGACGGCAAGCGATTCAAGGAAATCAAGGCCGATGATCAGAAAACCCTCATCACCGCCCTGAACCGGATGGATGAGCGTTGGCAACATGTCGACGACGGCGGCCTGCTTGCTCCGCAGGCGCGCGTCGAGATGGCCAACGACCAGGAACTCGTCGCGAACATCATTCAGCACGCCGCAGCTGACAGCCGGGTTGTATGCCAGCGCAGCGAGCCGATCGGTAGCCATATGCCGCATAACGTATGCAAGACAGTCGCCCAGATGCGCCGCGAACAGGAAAAGGCGCAGGATTCGATGCGGCTGAACGGCGCCACCTCCAATTAGCGGTGCACGAGCGATTTCCGCACAAGGCCGGCCTTCCATGCGCATCCTGGTCATCGAAGACAACAGCGACATCGCCGCGAACCTCGGGGATTACCTCGAGGAGCGCGGACACACCGTGGACTTCGCGGCCGATGGCGTCACCGGATTGCACCTGGCCGTGGTCAACGACTTCGATGCGATCGTGCTCGACCTGAATCTTCCTGGCATGGATGGATTGGAAGTCTGTCGCAGGCTGCGCCAGGACGCGCGCAAGCAGACCCCGGTGCTGATGCTGACCGCGCGCGATGCGCTCGAGAACAAGCTCGACGGTTTCGAGGCCGGCGCCGACGATTACCTGGTCAAGCCGTTCGCATTGCAGGAAGTGGATGCGCGGCTCGCGGTGCTGTTGCGTCGTGGCAAGGGACCGCAATCGCGCATCCTCAACGTGGCCGACCTGGAATACAACCTCGACACGCTGGAAGTGCGCCGCGAGGGCAAGTTGCTGCAACTCAACCCGACCGCGCTGAAGATCCTGCAATCGCTGATGGAATCCTCGCCGTCGGTGGTCACCCGGCAGGAGCTCGAAACCCGCGTCTGGGGAGAGGAACTGCCCGATTCCGACAGCTTGCGCGTGCACATCCACGGCCTGCGCGCAGCGGTGGACAAGCCGTTCCCGAAGCCACTGATCCAGACCCGCCACGGCATCGGCTACCGGATCGCCGATCCCGATGCTGTACCGGCGTAGGCTCCGCAGCAGGATCATCGTTTCCTACCTGCTGCTGGGCTTTGGCCTGGCGGTGCTGATCGCTTCGACCACGGTCTATCTGCGGGCGCGGGTAGAACGCCAGGTGATCGGCCAGGCACTGAAGAATAACGTCGATGATTTCGCCAACGGGTTCTATACCAACCCGGACAAGGCCGGCGTGCCGTTCGAGAAGCTCGTCGGCCACGTGTACGGCATCGGCAAGATCGCACTCGTTCCTCCCGATTGGCGGGGACTGCCGTCGGGTATCCATGAGTTGCAGGAAACCGATGCCGCGGGCAGCACGCATACCTACAAACTGGTCGTGCGCAAGGATCCGAAATACTGGTTCTTCCTGCGCTACGAATACTCGCAGGAGCACGAGAGTCAGCAACGTTTCGAATGGGCGCTGGTCGTTGTCGTGGTCGTGTTCACCGTGCTGTCCCTGCTGGTCGGCATGTGGGCTTCGTCGCGCGTGATGAGCCCGGTCGCGCACCTTGCGCAGCGCCTGCGCGCGTTCGCCGCTACCCAGACCCACGAAAAGCTTGCGCCGCATTTTGCCGACGACGAAGTCGGCCAACTCGCCGCGGCGCTCGACGATTACGCCGACCGGCTTACCGAGGTCGTGCGCCGCGACCGCGAATTCAACGCCGATGTCAGCCACGAATTGCGCACGCCGCTCGCGGTGATCCACGGCGCGACCGAACTGATGCTCGCCAGCAACGAACCGTCGGACAAGATGCGCCTGCGATTGCAACGCATCGACCGCGCAGCGCAACAGAGCACGCACTTGATCACCGCGCTGCTGATGCTCTCGCGCAACGAGCGCGGCACCGGCAGCACGAACCTGCTGCAACTCGCGAACCTGCTGCTCGAATCCAATCGCGCGCAGCTCGCCGGCAAGCCCGTGCAACTGCGTGCCGAAGGCGATGCCGAGGCCAGCATCGACGTGCCGGAGGCGATCCTGTCGGTTGCGATCGGCAACCTGATCGGCAACGCCTGCAAATACACCGCGGCCGGCGACGTGCTGGTCAAGGTCGCGCGCGACTGCGTGCAGGTGATCGACAGCGGCCCGGGTATCAGCGTCGAAGACGCCGCGCACCTGTTCGAACGCGGCTTCCGCGGCGAAAGCTCGACCGGCACCAAGGGCGCGGGCATCGGCCTGTCGATCGTCGGGAGGTTGTGCGAACTCTACGGCTGGAAAGTCGCGATCGCGCCACGGTCGGATGCGCGTGGCGCGGTGGCCACGCTGTCATTTGATCCGCCGAAGGTGGGTTAGTCCGGAATGTTCAAACGCATCGTACTGATGGCATTGTCTGTCTTGGTTACGTTTGTTGTGCTGCTCGTATTGGCAGCGCTGGCGATTGCTTACTTGGTACCGCACCTCGTTCAATGGGATCAAACCCACTGCTTGGGCTCTCCATCATTTGCGTGCACAGTTGCAGCTGAATTTCTGCGCTGGTGGTGGCTTGCGTTACTGCCATTGGTAATGATCGGTACCTGGCTGCTGACTAGGCCGCGTCCGAACCCTTAGCAGCCGCTCAACATTGCTCCAGCCAACCCCATTCGTCCGCCGTGCGGCCGTCGAACAGACCGAAGAACAGTGCCTGGATCTTCGCCGTGACCGGCCCGGGCTTGCCTTCGCCAACCGGCTTGCCATCGACCGAACGGATCGGCGTGATTTCCGCGGCGGTGCCGCACATGAAGAGTTCGTCGCACAGGTAAAGGTATTCGCGCGGGATGTCGCGTTCGACGACTTCGATGCCGTTCTTGCGCGCGAGCGTGATGATGGAGTTGCGGGTGATGCCGTTGAGCAGTGCGGCGCTGACCGGCGTGGTGTGCAGTGCGCCCTCGAATACCAGGAACAGGTTTTCGCCGGCGCCTTCGGACAGCAATCCGGTCGATGCCATCGCGATGCCTTCGCCGAAACCTAGCCGCCGCGCCTCGCGCGCGATCAACTGGCCGGATAGGTAATTCCCGCCGGCTTTCGCGCCGGCCGGGATCGTGTTCGGCGCCATCCGCTGCCAGCTCGACACGCAGGCATCGATGCCTGATTCGAGGGTGCCTGCGCCAAGATACGGGCCCATGTGCCAGGCCGCGATCGAGACTTCGGTCGGGCAATCGGCCGACAGCCCGAAACCGCCGAGCCCTCGGAATGCGAGCGGTCGCAGATACGCTTTCTCGAGTTTGTTCGCGGCGATCACATGCCGGCACGCCATCGCGAGTTCATCGAGCGTGTACGGGATCACCATGTCGTAGATTTTCGCCGACGTGTACAGGCGCTTGAGGTGATCGGTCAGCCGGAAAATGCGCTGGCCATCTGGCGTGGCGTAGCTGCGGATGCCCTCGAACACCGACGATCCGTAATGCAACGCGTGCGACATCACATGCGTGGTCGCTTCGGCCCATGGCTTGATCTCGCCGTTGTGCCAGATATGCGCGGGGTAGTGATGGCTCATGCGGTGCATCCGTGTAGTCCAGTGCGCATTCTGCGCCAGTCGCACTGCGCTGAACACCCCTTCACTCTCGACGCGACTTCGTCAGAAGCGCACGAACCAGCAGCCCGCGTTTTCGGTGAGCGCGAAGACGGTGCGCATCGGCATGGCGTCGGCGCCCGAGCGCCCCTGCACCAGCTCGATCGCGCTGGTTTGGGGCGCTTGCGTGGATGCGATGGTTCCGGATGCGCCGGTCATGGATCTGTCGGCATCCTGCGGGCGCTCGCGGATCAGTTCGACCGATAACAGCGGGCGCGCGGCGATCGCCTGCAGGTGCTTGAGGATCGCGTCCGAACCTGCGCTGGTGATGCCCGGCCAGTGATAGATCGCCGCGAGCTGATTCACGTCGCCGGCTGCAAGCGCATTACGCAGTCCGCGCAGCAAGCCGTCGGTGGTGCGCGCGCAGGTGCGTGCATGTAACCGGCCGGTGGTGGCAGCTTCCGACGCCGGCGCCGGTTCCGGACGCACGCTGGCGCCGATGTCCTCGCATTGCTGGTCGGTGAAGATCGCGCCGCCGTGCGTGTCGATGCAGCGGTGCGGTTCCGCAGCGTACGCCGGCAGCGCGGCAACACAGAGCAACATCAGCACGAGAAAGGCGGAACGCATCGCCGCAGGATACGCCGACGTGCTGAATCCAAGCCGAGTCTATAAACGCTCGAGCACCGCGAGCGTCGGCTTCGACAGGTTCAAGGTATAGAAGTGCAGCGCTGGCGCGCCGCCTTCGATCAGGCGCCGGCACAGTCCCGCGACGAGGTCGGTAGCGAACGCGCGCACTGCACCGGCATTGTCGCCAAAGGCCTGCATGCGCTTGCCGACCCAGCGCGGAATTTCCGCGCCGCAGGATTCCGAAAAGCGCCGTAGCTGGGTGAAGTTCGCGATCGGCATCACGCCTGCGGTGATCGGAATCGTCACGCCCGCGCGCCGCGCATCCTCGACAAAACGGAAATACGCATCGGCGTTGTAGAAATACTGGGTGATCGCGCCATCGGCGCCGGCTTCGATCTTTGCCTGGAAATGACGCAGGTCGGCCAGTGCGTCGTCGGATTGCGGATGGATCTCCGGATAGCACGCGACCTCGATATGAAAGCGGTCGCCGAAACTCTCGCGCACGTAGCGCACCAGTTCTGCCGCGTAACGGAACTCGCCTGCGCGCGCCATGCCGGACGGCAGGTCGCCGCGCAGTGCGACGATGCGACGCACGCCAATCTGCGCATAGATATCGAGCAGCGCGTGGATTTCCGCACGCGTGCCTCCAACGCAGGAGATGTGCGGCGCGACTTCCAGCGCATGCGCATCGCGCAGGCCGCGCACGGTCTCGGGCGTGTAGCTCAGGGTCGAGCCGCCTGCGCCGAAGGTCACCGACACGTAGTCGGGTGCGTGCGGTTTCAGCCGCGCGGCGGTCTTGTGCAGTTGCGCGCGCTGTTCGTCGGTCTTGGGTGGATAGAACTCGAAGGAGATCGGAATGTTTTTGCTCATGGCAATCCTTTGTACGGAGCTGCTGCTGCGTTGGCTTCGGCTTCCAGCGGTGCATTCGTGTAACCGACCACCAGCAATTCGGTGATGTAACGGCGCGCGAAACCCCCAAGTCCGAGGCTTTCGTACTGCGCCACGTGGTGCAGTTCGTGCGCGAGCAGGAATTGCGTCGGGTGGGTCTTGCACACGATGCCGTAGCGCGCGGCAAGCCCCCAGCGGCGTGGATTGCCTTCGCCAATCATGCGGATCAGTATCGCGAATGTAGGCTCATCAGTGCCCGGCATCGATGACTCTTCCAGCACACGTACGCGCTCCGGCTTGGTCACACCTACACTACGCGCCAACGCCATTCCGCCGACACTTAGCGGACGTCCATCGGCCAATGCATTTTCTTCGATGGACTCGATAAAGACGATTGCGCCAGGCAGTAGCCGATCCACTTGCGCGACGACATCGGCGGATGGATGCACAAGACGATCGCGCACGTTCGCCTGCGAAGGCTGCGCCGCCGAAACGGCGCAGCCCGCGAACAGCATGAAAACCAGCGCGACGATCGCGCGCATCCGCGATAATTCTCGCGGCGATCAGTAGCGGTAGTGATCGGGCTTGTACGGCCCATTCACATCCACGCCGAGATACGCGGCCTGTTCTGCGCTCAGCGTGGTCAGCTTCACGCCGATCTTTTCCAGGTGCAGGCGCGCGACTTCCTCGTCGAGCTTCTTCGGCAGGATGTAGACCTTGTTTTCGTACCCATCCTTGTTCGCCCACAGGTCGATCTGCGCGAGGGTCTGGTTCGAGAACGAGTTCGACATCACGAAGCTCGGGTGGCCGGTCGCGCAGCCGAGATTCACGAGGCGGCCTTCGGCGAGCAGGAAGATGCTGTTTCCATTCGCGAACGTGTACTTGTCGACCTGCGGCTTGATGTTCGTGTGCGTGGCGCCGGAGGCGTACAGCGCATCGACCTGGATCTCGTTGTCGAAGTGGCCGATGTTGCAGACGATCGCTTGATCCTTCATCTGGGTCAGATGGGCCAGCGTCAGCACGTCCTTGTTGCCGGTCGTGGTCACGTAGATGTCGCCGCGGCCAAGCGTCGATTCGACCGTGTTGACCTCGAAACCTTCCATCGCAGCCTGCAGCGCGTTGATCGGGTCGATCTCGGTGACCACGACGCGGGCGCCGTACGCGCGCAGCGAATGGGCCGAGCCCTTGCCGACGTCGCCGTAGCCGCAGACCACCGCGACCTTGCCGGCCAGCATCACGTCCATGGCGCGCTTGAGGCCGTCGGCGAGCGATTCGCGGCAGCCGTACAAATTGTCGAACTTGGACTTGGTGACCGAATCGTTGACGTTGATCGCCGGCACCAGCAGCTTGCCCTGCTCGAGCATCTGGTAGAGGCGGTGCACGCCGGTGGTGGTCTCCTCGGACACGCCGCGCCAGTCCTTGACCACGCTGGTCCAGAAACCGGGGCGCTCGGCGGCGACGCGCTTGAGCAGGTTCTTGATCACCTGTTCCTCGTGGGAGCCAGACGGGGTGTTGACCCAGTCGCTGCCCTTCTCGAGCTCGTAGCCCTTGTGGATCAGCAGGGTCACGTCGCCGCCGTCGTCGACGACCAACTGCGGGCCCAAGCTTTTATTAGATGCGTCGCCCGGGTGGGTG